>CAYUVB010000010.1:0-34092 GCA_964448055.1 uncultured Desulfurococcales archaeon
TCTTTTGCAATAATACAAAGTGATGGTTTTGTTTGATCGCAATATTCTAGTACTAGTTCTAATGCTTCCATTCTTAAATCATCAACTTCTTCTTCAAGTTTCTCGACCTTATCAGCTAGTTTTAATGAGTTCCTTGGATTCTTTAATAACTCGAGTACAGCATTTTTCAAGGTCTTAGTTGCATCAACCATCTTTTCAGCCATAGCAAGTAGTTTTTCAACTATTTTCTCATCAAGTCTTTTATCGACTACCAATAGGAGTCTCCTAGAAGCAGCTTTGGCATATGCGGCAATATCATCTGTTGTTAGTATAAGTCTTATCAATTCCTCTCTGTCTATTGGGTGGAATAGCTCGCTTGATAATTCATCTATTATCTTCCTTTTCACTTCATCAGCACTACGTTCAGCATTAAAGACGTTATTGTATTCTTCTCTCGCTTTATCAGCATTTCCTTTACTGTATGCTACAAGCATTCTATACGTATGTTCAACTGTTTCAAGCACTTTCTCTACATGATCTACGTATTTAGAGATAATCTCAGTCTGTCTCCTACGGGAAATCCAAGACCATGTAGAGGTCAAGGACTTTTTCACCCACCCATTATTTTAGAGTAACATGTGTATTATATAGTATATTGTGAAGCTAAGTAAGGCTGCTATAGGGACTGTAAGTATCCATGAAGCTATGATGACTGCTACTGTTCTAAGATTTAGTGCTTTGATGCTCCTTGTACGTGCTATACCTACACCTATAACCGAGGATACGCTTGCATGTGTAGTTGATATAGGCATACCATAGCCTATAAGTAGCTTAGGTATAGTACTGAAAAGCCATACTACGAGGGCATTTGAGAGCCCTGCCGCTGCTGCCATAACATAGTCGAGACGTGTAATATTGTATCCTACAGTTCTTATAACACGATAACCCCATGTAAAAGCTCCTAACGTTATTCCTACTGATCCTAATATAGCTAAGTAGAACATGGTAGACATATCTGGTACTCCATATAATTTTGAGATAACGCTAACATATACGCCTGTAGCATTACCTACATCATTTGCTCCAAAAGCATATGCTGAAAATGCAAGGTTAAATATTAGTATGTATTTAAAAATCCTAGATGGACTACCTATCTTACGGCTTAGGTAGTTATTAAGATAAGTAAACATATAGTACAGGAACATACTTAGAATTATAGCTGATAGAGGAGAGGTTATCCAGCTAAGTATAACTGTAAATACGACATTCCAGTTGATTGCTGTAGGTTTATGTTCTAGGAATGTATATGCAAAACCTACACCTAGTACTGCTCCGACAGTACTATGTGTTGTTGAAACTGGTATGCCCTTCCATGTTGCAAGCGTTATCCATAAGCCTGCAGCAATAGATGCTACTAATGCTCCTATGGCGTCTATATCTCTTACAACACCTTTGCCAATAGTTTTCATAACCATGTATCCTTGGACTATAGCACCTATAGCTGCGAATAATGAGAATAATAGTATGGCATCTCGTAACTTTATAGCCCCAGAACCTACAGCAGCATTTGTGGGATTAGCAGCGTCATTGGCGCCTAGGTTCCAAGCTATGTATAAAGCAGCAAATAATCCTAATACGACGTATAGTGTCTCCGTGCTCAAAGCATAACACCTTTACTGTTCAATTACCCGAGATATTGAATTGATGTTACTGTGATCAATGGTATCTAAGTTGATTACAGATATAGCCGATGGTTATCCTAAAAGTTAAACCCGTTATACCTTTCAAGGCTAGGGGATAATAAGCTAATGTTTAGGTTAAGGGTAATATTATGGTGGGAAAATACTTAGAGACACTAATGAGTTTCACAGCAAGGATGCTATACTATATTGATAAGTACAAGTTATCGTTTGATAAAGCATTCCAATACACAGTAAAAGATTACAAGGATAAATTAAGAGGATATAGTTTAAAGAGATTCTATGATGTATCATGGAACGTGGTACTGAATTATCATAAGCTAAGATTTATTGAAAAGAAAATTTATGGTACAAATAAAGGATATAGAAGACTCGTTATGTTATGGGCTATTTATTTCGGAGAAAATTTACTGAGCGAAATATTAGGATATGAAAGACTTAAACGTAAATTCGCTAAATCCCTTCCAAGATCAATAGATTTGGATGAAGAGTTATCAAAACTTAACTTCATTGATAGGTTGTCAGTAGAGTTATCTTATCCAAAATGGTTTGTAGAATTATTATCGAAATATCTAGGCAAACATGAATTAAGGTTACTTCTTGAATCGTTGAACAAGGAATTTTATTGGATAAGAGTGAATACATTAAAGATAGATGTAGATAAAGCTATAAGATTGCTCGAAGCCGAAGATGTAATCGTAGAACCCGATAAAGACTTATGGTATATGCTAAAGGTTATAGACTACAAGAAGCCATTATATCAACTCCAATTATTACAGCAGGGATACGTAATAACGCAAGATAAAGCTAGTGCTATGGTAGTTGAAGTACTTAAACCGAAACCGGGAGAAAGAATTCTTGATGCATGTTCAGCTCCGGGTATCAAGGCTTCTCTCATAATGCAGTTAACGGAGAATAAGGCTTATCTAGTATTAATTGATATATCAAGGGATAGAACATATAATATGGTTAAACTATTAAAGAAGTATGGTGTAGATGTTAATCGGATTGAAGTAGTAATAGCTGATTCCACTAAGCCTACAATTAATAAAAAACTGGATAAAGTATTAGTTGATGCCCCATGCTCATCTAGTGGTACAATGCCTAGAGATCCAAGTATAAGAATTCATCTTGAGGATCTTAAATGGGTAAAAAGTTTTCCAGAACTTCAAAAAAGACTACTAACAGCTAATTTGAAACTAGGCGATGAAGTGATCTATGCTGTTTGTTCGTTAATACCTTGGGAAGGAGAAGAGGTAATAGAGCATATAATTTCGTTGCATAGTAATGTAGATCTCGCTAAACCTGATATCCCAGGTGCTGGTGGCTATCAAGGTTTTAGTGTTAGTGATAAAGTGATTAGATTCTTTCCACATATTCATAGAACTGAAGGATTCTTTACAGTAAAAATAATACCTAAACATTAGTTAGAGACTATCTCTTAAGCCAACATGCAACAAAGTGATCTTTCTCATATTCAACTAATGGTGGTACTTCGCGCTTACACTTTTCTGTTGCAAAGGGACACCTTGGATGGAATCTGCATCCTGGCGGCGGGTTAATAGGGCTGCCAGGTTCACCGTACACCTTTATCTTAGGTTTCTTCTTGTAGTAATCGGGATCTGGTACTGGTAGCGCAGCAAGTAGCATTTGTGTATATGGATGTAGTGGTTTTTCAAAGAGTTCTTCAGCAGGTGCTAATTCGACTATCTTACCAAGATACATTACAGCTATTCTATCACTCATGTATTTTACCACTCCCAGGTCGTGACTTATGAATAGATATGTAAGATTAAATTCTCTT
This sequence comes from uncultured Desulfurococcales archaeon, assembly GCA_964448055.1. Classification (GTDB taxonomy): domain Archaea; phylum Thermoproteota; class Thermoprotei_A; order Sulfolobales; family WANQ01; genus WANQ01. The sequence goes on from CAYUVB010000010.1 coordinate 3,484, forward strand.
TGCAGGTCTTTGAGTAGGTTTAGTATTTGTGCTTGCACTGATACGTCAAGAGCTGATGTAGGTTCGTCTAGTACTATGAATTTAGGCTTAAGTGCTAATACGCGTGCTATAGCTATTCTCTGACGCTGTCCACCGGAGAATTCATGCGGGTAACGGTACAAGTGAGTTTCATTTAGACCTACCTTATATAATAGATCTACAACGATTTTCTCTGGATCATCTACTTTAATTTTATGTATTTTTAATGGCTCCATTATTATATCAAATACTGTCATACGTGGGTCAAGGCTGGTATATGGATCTTGGAATACCATTTGTGCTTGCCTGCGGAATTCTTTAAGTTCTTTACCTTTAAGCTTTAATATGTTCTTTCCATCAAAGTATATTTCACCGCTTGTAGGTTCTATTAACCTTAGTATGAGTCTACCAGTAGTGGTCTTACCACAGCCACTTTCACCTACTAGTCCTAATGTTTCGCCACGTCTTATGGTAAAACTTATACCGTCAACGGCTCTGACATAGTTTTTGGTAAAGAGGATACCCTTCAATGGGAAGTATTTCTTAAGATTTGTTACTTTAATGAGGTCTAATGACATTTTCTACACCATGTATCATCTTGAATATAAGTGACATGCAACATAATGTCCAGGTTCAATCTCTATTAATCTAGGCTTCTCTCTTTTACATATGTCCATAGCGTATTGGCATCTTGGATGGAATCTACATCCTGGTGGTGGATAGATAAGATTGGGTACAGTACCAGGTATTGATTCAAGTTTCTCTATCTTTGTTAATGGATTCGGTACGGCTTTTAATAAGCCACGAGTATAGGGATGCAAGGGGTTCTTGAATATTCTTTCAACGGGACCTAGCTCTACTATGTTTCCAGCATACATTACTGCAACTCTATCGCACATTTCAGCCACTAAGCCCATATTATGTGTTATTAATATTATTGTTAGTTTTCTCTCCTTCTTCAACTTCCTTAAAAGATCCATAATCTGAGCTTGAATAGTTACATCAAGGTAAGATGTAGGCTCATCAGCTACCACTATTCTTGGTTGATTACTTAAGCCTATGCCAATAACGGATCTTTGTTTCATACCACCACTGAGTTCGTGAGGATAAGATTTTACCCTCTTCTCGGGATCAGGTAGTAAGACATTTCTTAAGACCTCTACAGCTTTTCTAAATGCCTCCTTCCACGTCTTAACTGTTTTATGTTCTACCATTGTTTCTCCTACTTGGTACCCAATAGTGTATAGGGGATCAAGTGCTGCGGCTGGATCCTGAAATATGTATGCTATTTCCTTACCTCTTATTTCCCTTAGCTTATCTTCAGAAAGCTTTAGTAGGTTTATCTTACCGTAAGGTGTATAATATATCACTTCGCCTTTTACTATCCTACCAGGGCTAGGCACTAGTCTTGTTATTGCTCTAGATGTAACAGTCTTACCACATCCTGTCTCCCCTACGAGGCAGAAAGTTTCTCCTTCACATACAGTAAAGCTTACGCCATCTATTGCTTTAACTATACCTGCATAGGTGTAAAAGTTTACATAAAGATCTCTTACCTCGAGAATAGGCTTACATAATTGACTCATAACTTATTTTCACCTCTTAGATTTCTTAAGTTTGAATTCTATGCTTCTTCTAGTTCTAGGATCAAAGATGTCTCTTAGTGAATCACCTAGTAAGTTGAATCCTAATACTGTTAGCAATATGAAGACTCCTGGCAGTAAGCTAAGCCACCAGTATCCACGGTAAAGCCATCTAGAGCCATCATATACTATTCTACCCCAGTCAGCTATTGGTGGTTGTGCACCTACGCCAAGATAGCTTAGACCTGCTTCAACAAGTATAACTGAACCAATATCAAGTGTTAGTATAACTATTATTGGTGCTAGTATATTTGGTAGTATATGCTTAACCATTATCCCCCACGAACTCATACCCATAGCTCTTGCTGCTTCAACATATACATTCTCCTTAACTGAAAGAGTATTTCCACGGACTATTCTAGTATATCCAGGCCACCATACAATTACTATTGCTACTATTACTGATAGTAGATTAGCTAATCTTGGTGCATCACTGGGATCCAGGGCAAATAGCGCTAGTAATACATTTTGAAGCCAGGGATTGGCTTCCAGTACTCCCTTAATTCTATCGGGTAATGTTGCAGCAAAACCTATTGCTAAGATTAGACCTGGGAAAGCTAGGAATATATCCGTGACCCTCATTATTACCTCATCTATTTTACCACCATAGTAGCCTGATATCAAGCCTAATATGATGCCTATAGGTGCTCCAATAATCATTACCAATATCGCTACCACTAGTGAAGTCCTAGCACCATATAACACTAAACTTAACATGTCGCGACCGTAATCATCTGTTCCTAGAAGGAATATCTCTCCTCCTGGTCCAGTACCTCCTGGTGGAATAAACCTGTAGCCTGGGTTCTTATATATTAGTAAGTCATTGTATCTATATGGTGCGATAAAAGGTCCGAAAATTCCTGTTAATACGAATACTATTACCAGTATTAGCCCTATGATTCCCGTAGGAGACCTATTGAGGGCATAGAACATTAGCCTCCATTCATCTAGTTTAGACCTATTACGTTCACTCCAACCAGGTCTTATGGAATCAAAGATCTTTGCTATGAGCTTTATGAATGCATCACTTATTCTATCCAGTATTTTCCTCTCATATACTTCTTCTGCCACTGTTCATCCCCCTAGTATCTTACTCTTGGATCTATGAATGCATAAGCTATATCCACGATCAAGTTAGCCAACATATATATTAATGCAAATAATAGCACGCCGCCTATTAGTGCAGGATAATCGAAGTTTCTTATTGCTTCAACCATATATCTACCAAGGCCGGGTATTCCGAATACTGTTTCCGTTATTGGAGCACCACCTAGAAGACCACCAAATTGTAATCCTAGAACCGTTACTATTGGTACTAATGCATTCTTTAATGCGTGTCTCATTAGTCTTGATCTTCTAAGTCCTCTTGCTTTACCGAATTCTATATAGTCAGCATTCCATGCTTCTAGGAATGAGTTTCTTGTAATTCTCGCAACAACACCTATACCTATGAAGCCTAATACAAATGCTGGTAATGCTAGCCTAGTTATTATCTGCCATGCTATATTGTATTCACCTAAGATAAACGCGTCTAAAACCATTATTCCAGTTATTCTTTGACTTGGCTCCGGTAATCCAGCTATATCAATTACTCTAACTCTGACATATAACAAGTATATCAACAAGTAACCTAGCCAGAAGACAGGTGTTGAAACACCGATTAGTGCTAGCATTCTTACAAACATATCAAGTATTGAATCTTTTTTCAAGGCTGACAATATACCTAAAGGTATTCCTATAAACACTATATACATAAACGCCATTAGTGCTAATTGTAATGTGATGAAAAATCTACCATATTTAGTACCAGCACCAGCTACTCCTCCAGCTGTGCCGAATATGAGGTCATTCCATATCTTATTATGTGTACGTGGGCTTACGATATCATTGCGGAATAATTTCTCCATTAAAAAAGTATATTGGACCCACCATGGCTCATCAAGTTTGTACTCCTCCTTTATTCTCTCAATAACTTCTGGTCTAGCTTTTTCACCACCAGCCCATGCTCTTGCTGGATCAGCTGGTATAACATTGGCTATAACGAAAACAACTAATGTTACACCAATAAGTGTAGGAATGAATGTTAAGAGCCTGCGTATAAGGAATTTCTTTAGTTCGGCCACACCCCTACACCGTCGTAGCCGTGATTACAGCTACTCGTGTAAACAAGGGGTTAGGTAAAGATATAAATCTATTTAAGATATAGGTTGTGTAAGATGTATAGGAAGCGTATTAAAAAATAGTTGAATTTAAAATATTTCTCTATGTACTGTAATTATTTACATTATGGTTTGAATCCATATAGTTGCTCCCATAGTGTTGCATTCCAGTAGTATGGGTTGTAGTCTAGTACTATGTAGCTTCCTTCAACATACTCCTTGATGTAGTATGGTCCTGTGCCAATTGGATACTTGTGTAAGTATTGGTGTGTTGGCTCGTCTTCACCCTTACCTATGTAGTTAGCCCATGCTGCAGGGTTCTTACCCCATTCTGCAGCCTTCATAGCTTCCTCATACTTTCCTTTAAGTGTGTCAACATTGTCGAATAGGTACTTAGCTGGTATGACCATTGTGAATGGGTCTGCTAGTATGCTTAGTATTGGACCATATGGTGCATATAGCTTTAAGTAGACTACACCAGCAGTTGGGCCATCGTATCCGAAGAATTCTAGTAGCTCTTTTAGTGATGTTACTTGTTTGCTCTGACCTTTGTAGTCTGCTATTAATGTCTTCTCTTTTAGTACTTTATCAAATTCTTCTTCGGTTAATACTTTTGAAGCATTAGTGTCTATGAACTCTGTTATCATCCATGATGGATCTCCTTCTAGTCTAGCAATTCTCCAGATTGTGAATAATACGTCTAGAGCACTTATGTCATATACCTTATCATGCCATGGATCATATGCTTTTACTCCACCTCTTATTACGAAGTACCATTCAGTTGAATCCTCGTTGTGTACCCATGCTACTGCTAGGTCTGGTATTATGTGTTCTGTGTCATTCTTCCAGTATGTTACCAGTGTATCACCAGTATTGTGGAAGATCTCCCAGCCAAATGATTCGTAGTTAAATGCTGGGTCAAATGTATCAGGCCAACCATGAGTTACGGTTACTAGCGTATATGGGTCGTTTACATAGTCCTTTATGCCTGTGGACACTGTTGGTGCGTCCAGATCCTCCCATAGTAGGTCGTATCTTTCAGCTAGCGTTGGATGATAGTATCTTCCATGCAGCCAGTTCCAGTATGGTCTCACTAGTATGTATTGTCCTATCCATATTAATGGTACTTCATAGTTTGATGCACGGAATACTGCTTCATATATAGCTTCTCTTATTACTGGATTAGCTTCCCATCTGGCAGCTATTATCATTGCATCTACTGTGATATTCCTATAGAACGCTGGATTTATGTTTACAAAGGATGTACAGTTTTCGACGGGAATTGTAGCTTTTTCGTCTACTACATATGAGATTACTATGAAAGGCTTCCCACTTACAGTTACTTTTGCACCACTACCTTTTTCTCCAACAACTATATAGTAATTCTCTGTATCGATTACCTTTGCTGTGCTTATGTACTTTGATATTTCATCTGGGCTCTTAACTTCATATACATGTATTTCTTTGAATCTTGTTCCACCATAGAATAATGGGCCAGCATAGTTATCTGGATCTAAGTAGTCTGGCATCCATCCTACAATCCATACATCCCATCCTTGTGCTACTTCAGTCTTACTTAGTAATACTGGCCACTCTAGTGCTCTAGTTGATACCTTAAATCCTAGCTGACTCCAGCTTTGTGATAATAATGTTGCTATTTTCTCTCTTTGTGTATTGCCTGCGTTATACCATATTTCGAAGCTGTACTTTGTGGGATCAATACCTGATTTTGATATTAATTCTTTTGCTATCTTTATTCTTTCCTCATATGACACTCCAGTATAGTTGATTGTCTTGTACTCCGTATATCCCGGGAATCCTCTTGGAATTACACCATGTAGAGGCTTTAGGTAGCCCTCATATACGGTTTGCACTATAAGTTCATAGGGTGTTGCATAAGCTAATGCTTGCCTCACATAAACATTGTTAAATGGTTCTTTATGTGCATTCAATACCACATATACTATTGTTGGCTCTAGTAACCCTTTCTCTACTATTATTTCAAATTTGCCCATCTTGTATCCTTCAACATCTGGTATGTTCTCTATGGGTATAACTCCCAGGTCGGTTGTTCCACTCTGTAACATGTTTATTCTTGGTACTGGGTCATCGTTGATTATGTAAATCATTCTCTTGTGGAATGGCCTCTTAACAGGTGTTGGTGTGGGTGTAGGGGTTGTAGTTGGTGATGGGCTGGGTGTTGTAGTTGGGCTAGGGCTTGGTGAAGGAGTAGTTGTAGGTGTTGGGCTAGGAGTAGTGGTTGGTGTAGGTGATGGTGTTGTGGTTGGTGTGGTTGTTGGAGTGGGGCTTGGTGTTGTTGGGCTTGGTGAGGGAGTTGTAGTTGGTGTTGGTGAAGGAGCAGCTTGCTGGGTCATATATATGGCGACTGCAACAATTATGATTATGATTATAACAGCTATTGCTATTCCAGCTGTTTTAGAGATAGCTTTCATACTTACTCCACCGTTAGAACATTACCTATAGATGGGCCTAATAAGCTTTTTAGAAAGGAGAGGCAATCAACTTATGACGTAGTGGTGGGATATAATTGATTTGTAAAAACAAGCTCTTATTAGAAGTGCCTTGTTGTTACATAAGAACAAGTAATGCTAGAAAAATAGAGGTTTGTATTGATGCACATTTTCCTCGATTTATTGAAAGAAAATATAGAATAGCATTCATGATATTTAGCATGAGTGATATACAAAGTTTAAAAAGAATTGAAGCATTCGTGAAGACTGTGGAATTAGATAATCTACTTCAGTGTAAAAACATAGCTGATATTATTGTTGACGCGTATCTGGATGCTAGAAGTATTATATTATCTAGCTCGCGAAAGTTATATTATACTCAACTTCTACGTTTAATAGGCCCTATAATAATATCAAGGTTCTTCAGAGATATGTTATCCTCTAAAGAGGAGGACATTATAGAAGCAGGTAAGGCAGCTTCTATAATTGAGAACATTTTTGGAAAACAAGTTCCTAAATTAGCTAATATTGATGTTGCTGGCGAAAGATCTATACATTTAGTAATAGCTAGTGAGGCTAATGGTAGAGTTAAATTCTTAGAAGGACCATTCGCCGTGATAAGAAGTTATGAATACCTATACAAAGTAGATAATGACTTTAGAAGGAGGGTTCACGAGATTATAAGCTCAGTGTGGAGTTGAATTAATCTTGTACGTAGAATCTTTAACTTTCAAATATTTTAAATAATGGTGGATCTATTCGTTCACTTTTACATCTAGGACATCGGCTAGGTTTTCTAGGTTTATCTAAGTTCTTGAATACATAGCCGCAGTTACGGCATTTAGGGGGCATCATATATAATGCTAGTCTTCCACCACTTTGCCTCCTTATAGTCTTAGCTATATGGAGTAAATGTTCATATACCATACGTTCACCTAGTTTAGGGTCTAAGCCTAGTTCTAACGCTATGTCCCTTGCCGATAAAGGGGTCTTAGACTCCATTAGAAGACGTATTATACGTTCTCTAGTAGTTTCATTCAAACTCAAGCTCGATCATCTCCTAATAATCATGGGCCTCAGAGCGCCGGACTCACACCTCATATTGCTTTCGGCCTCTAGTGTATTCTTCATCGGCGAATATACCTAGATATTACTTTGCAGCTGCAAAGATTAGTGTTCTCCTAGGCTAAATACCTATACGAGTAAGGGATTATAGAGGTGGTGGTCATTAATCTTCAGCGAAGGCTACGTTTACTACTAGGTTTAGTGAAGATTATAGAACCGGTACAGTTGTTTGATCTATCTAATCTCGTATTCATAGCTGAGCATGAAGGTGTAACTCAACTAGGATACGACGATTGGTATCCTGTGAATAACGTTGGGGTTATATCTCCAGTACTTGAAATCGATGTTGCTAGGTTAATATACCATGGATTAATACATGCAAATAATGATATACTGTTAACCACGAATACAGGCAAGAGATTTGCTGAAACTGTGAAGCTACCACAAGAGATCATAGCTTTAGGCCCTAAAGGCTGGAGAACATTGGCCTTGGACTATGTTAAGACAAGTATACTCAAATTAAAGAGTTACACCCCCAGCCAATGTTGATATATTAAAGAACTCGTCTATGGCTTCGTCTACTATTCTTCCAAGTTCTCTAAATAATTCCTTATCTCTTATTGCAGTTCTTGAAGCGTAAGCCCTAACTATAATCCTAGGTATTATACCCTCATTGACCATGAATGATATAATACTATATGGTTTAACGTCAACCATTTCCCCTCCTCTCATATGTGCTACATAGAATACATGTGGTTCTACAAGACTTGATAAAGGTGCAGGATGTAATGTATTACTATCAACCCATATATCCTCCTCATTAATTCGATTACCTAGTTTTGCTGAAATCTTAGATCTTACATGTTGTTCTAAATCTTTAACCCACCTCTTCATGTACCTAAATGCTAGTATGGCTGGGTCAAGTCTTCCTCCCAAGGCTATTAACGGGATTTTATGGTCGGCTCCTATTCTTTTCCACGGGTTCTTACGGTAAAGGAACATTTTTATCTTCTCTCTAAGATCAGACGGTAAATCTTTCTGATCCTTTAAATCTAATAGTTTAGCATATACATATTCATCTGATAGTTTAATATATGCTGATGGATCTCCTTCGCCTAATCGTTCAACAGCTTCAGTTAAACCTAGGTATTCGTCTACTCCCCTTAACACCTCTGATAAAAGTCTATTAAAAGCACGTGTTACTGGGTGGAAATAGACGTTCTCATACATTTGAGTTCTATTGTTAAGATAACTTCTAAGTGCTCCTAGGCATTTAGTATCAAGTGCTATATGCTCATAAACACTTCCTACCTCGGCAGGATAACTTCCCCTTATAAGTCTCTGATAATCTATTGACCCATATTCCCTTGTACCTGTATAGTAGCTATCACGCATTAGGAAATCCATGATATCAGCTGGGTAAACCCATGCTTTCACTATCTTACGATATAGTCTTAATACAGGCTCTCTAGGCTCTTCTACAGCTAGAAGCTTCCTTACAACATCACCTATATTGTCTAAACCTTTTTCTTCTGCCTCTTGCAGTATTTTTGAAATTTCAGTATACTCTATTAACAGCAGTCCCAGTTTCTCGTGATCATCCAATCCCTTAGCTCTTAATGATTTATTTGATAATATTATTTCCTCAAAAGCATGACTAAAGGGCCCATGGCCTAGATCATGCAACAGTCCTGCAATCCTTGACGACTCAACCAGTATATCAGCTTTATAACCATCTATATCATATCCTCCTAGCTTTCGTACTAGTTGAGTAGTTATGTGTGATGAAAAAACGCCTGCAAGATACATAACACCTATGCTATGTTGAAATCGTGTATGTTCTGCACCAGGATATACTAGGTAAGATAGCTGTAACTGTTTTATCCTTCTTAATCGCTGGAATACAGGTGTGTCTATGATCTTTGCCTCAACATCTTTATTGTAATCTATGTAATCGTATATAGGATCTCTCATAGCATCCCATGTAAGTTTACCTAGTATTGGCAGTTCTACTAGATAGCTTGTAAGGCTCATATCCGCTCCTCAGTATTACTTTCAACTAATCTTTGTTAATTAAGTTCACTGCTTACCACAATATCTTATCCTAGTATTCATGGATAGAGATTTACCAGTAAATATTATGCCCGCTCTTCTGTACCAATCTATCATTTCTGCTTCACGTTCTTGCTTAAGCCAATCACCATATAAGAAACCTCTGCCTAAGAGAAGGTAAAGCCTCTTCCGAAGCCATGGCTCTAGTCTGCCTGGTGGGGCGTCAGCGAAAGGAGTGCCAGGTAAAGGCATAAAGGTATGTGCATGTATTCTAGCACCTATTCTAACAAGTTTTTCTATTACCTTTAGGGTGTCTTCTATATCCTCACGGGTTTCGCCTGGTAACCCGAAAATAAAATCTACATCAACTCTAAAACCAGCCTTAATTAATGCTTCTGCAGCATGTATTATATTATCTACTGTGTGGCCACGATTAATTAGTTTAAGTAGTCTATCACTACCGGTCTGAGCCCCTATTATGATTGATTTATTTGCAACATATTTTCTAACAATCCTTGCTAATTCGTAGTCAACACTATTTGGTCGAACCTCACTAGGGAAGGTACCATAAAATATTCTTCCTTTGTATCTCTGTACTAGCTTATGTAGTCTTTCAAGTAGTTCTTCTATAGCGCTAGGGTTAGGTTTTCTGCCATCAGCGCTCATATATGCAAATGAATCTGGTGCAATGAATCGTAGATCCCTTAGCCCTTCCCTAAGCATTATCCTAGAATAATATTCAACTACATCTACGTCGCGGTAACGAGGCTTAGCCTTAAACATAAACGATACTTGGCAATACTTACATGCCCATGGACATCCACGCATTATTTCAATAGGGTTGAATCTACCTCTCCAATATGGAAATGGAGGATAGTCGTTTAAGTTTACTAATGTTGATCTTTTATTGATTACTACTTTATCTAGACTTTTATCATAATATGCTATTCCGCATACATCTTCTAATGGAGAATTATTGGCTAATGCCATAGCGAGCTCTCTTATGGTCTCCTCGCCTTCGCCAATAGCAGCATAGTCAAACTTTAACCTGGTTATGGTTCCCAGTGGATCTCCTGTTGCATGAGGTCCACCAGCTATTACTAGTATATCAGGTAGGAATTTCTTGACCATGTCTACGAGTTTTTCTATGAACGGTAGCTGTGTTGTAAGAAAGCTTATTGCTAATACTATCTTCTTATATAAGCTTCTTAATCTTTGAAGAGTATTTAGTAATGTTATTTGTCTTCTTTCATCTACTACGTAAACATCTACGGGTGTTCTGTCATCTTTTTCTAATGCTGCCACTAAAACGTTTATACTATAGCGGTTATTCTTCATTGAATAAAATACTAGTGCTACGTCGCTTCTCTTCATTTACTGTTTTACCTCTGTATAACCACCATATTTAGCCCATATATGGCATGTTCCTTCACTAGACACCATGCATGGGCCATAAGGTGTTTCAGGTGTACAAGCTTTCATGAATAAAGGACAGTCAGTTGGTTTAGCTAAACCTAAGATTATATCGGCACATCTACATCCAGGTTTTATGTCTACTGAATTAGTTATCTTTAAATCATATTTCTGGAATGCATCATAGTGCATGAATTTTTCAGCTAGTGTGGCACCACTATTAGGTACCAATCCTATACCTCTCCAATCTGCATCAATTACTTTGAATACTTTACTAATGAGTTTACGAGCTTTATCATTACCTTTAAATCTTACGACTCTAGAATATTCGTTCTCAACTCTAGATTCGCCTTTTACTAGCTGTTTGATTATCATTAATATCGCTATTAAGACGTCTATAGGTTCGAATCCTGCTATGACAGATGGTACCTTACCTTCTAGGAATAGCCAGGATTCAACACCTATAATAGTTGATACATGTCCAGGCAGTATGATGCCATCAATTCTGATATCACCTCTATTCAACATATACTTAAGTATTGGTGGAGTTAAACGATATGAAGGTATTATCGCTAAATTATTTGGTACTTTCCCAATGTATAATTGAGAAGCTACAGTGGGCATGGTTGTTTCAAAGCCTACGCCTACGAAAATTGAATCATCTTTATTTTTAGTTGCCATACGTACAGCATCGTTGAACCCGTAGACTACTACGACTTTGGCCCCGAGGCCTTTAGCTTGTGCTAAGCTAAGCTTAGTACCAGGAACCTTATACATATCACCATAGGTATACACCGTTAGATTCTCTTCTAACGCTAATTTTATTGCAGCATCTATTATACGTGCAGGTGTAACACATACAGGACAACCAGGTCCTGCAACCAGTTCTATATTTGGAGGCATTAAGCTCCTAATACCATAGTATGTTATGGTGTGTTCATGGGTACCACAGAAGTTCATTATCCTCACGGTATCTTTTATTTGGGCTGCATATTCCTTTATTTTATCTACTATGCTTTTAGCTAGGTTAGGATCCCTGTAGGATAGTAGAATCCTGTGAAGTGTTCTAGTTCTAGCAGATTCGGGGAACGAGTTCACCTCTAGGAGCCTCTAAGAGCCTTGTTCCACCGACCATTGTTTTAAGATATACCCTAGGCTTAGATCCTATAGGTTTACGTGCTTCACCGATTATAGATGCTTCACTAAATCCATTTCTTCTTAATTCCTCCACTACTTCTTCTGCCTTATCACTTGATACAACTATTAGTGCTTGCCCTTCTGAAGCTAATGCGTAAACATCTATACCTGTCATCTCGGCTAAAGCTCTAACCTCTTCATGTACTGGTATGCTATCTTCATAGACTACTATGTCTACGTTAGACTTAGAAGAAAACTCGTTGAGAGCCATAGCTATCCCTCCCCTCGTAGGATCCTTTGCAGCTTTTATTCCACCTATTTTCTTTGCTATCCTTATGGCTGGTAGTATTGGCTTACAATCACTCCTAACATTTATTTCCTCTATACCTAATTGTGCAGCAAGAATAGCTGCTCCGTGGTCTCCTATAGCACCGGTTACTATTATCTTATCTCCAGGTTTAACCATGCTATCAAGTAATGGTGCGTCATTAAGTAATCCTATGCCAGTACTCGAAATTATTATGCCATCTAGCGAATCCCTAGGCATTACCTTAAGGTCTCCGCCAATTAATGCTATACCGTATTCCTCTAGTACGGATTTGTATGAGTTAATGATCTTCCTTAAGTCCTCTAATGAGAATCCCTCCTCAACAACTATTGAGTCCATGAATGCTATAGGCTCTGCTCCAATAACAGCTAAGTCATTAATGGTTCCAGTAGCAGCAAGCTTACCTATATCTCCTCCAGGGAAAAAATGTGGCTTAACAGTGTATGAGTCAACAGTTATGGCAATACTTTTACCGTTGCCTATAGGTATTGTTGCGGCATCGTCTAACTCAGATAACCCTACTCCGTCTCCTATACGTTTTATCTTAAATACTTCAACTATGAGTTTACGTATAAGTTCACTTGTTTCGTACCCCCCAGCTCCATGAGCCAATGTTATCTTAGAAAGATAAGTATGAGCCAACGTTCACACCTTTCTAAGTTCTTCTAATGCTTTAGAAAGTTCATCAAATACCTCCTTAATGGACTTAAACTCTTCTTCACTAATCTTAGCTATAATAGCACCTGCGTGGACAATAACATAATCACCTGGTTTAAGATCTTCAACTAGGAATGCATCTACGATTTTCCTTACACCGCCAAAGTCAACTACTGCTTCATGTCCTTTAACTTCAATGACTATTCCTGGCACACCTAAGCACATACCCAATACAACCCTTATCTAAGTCTACGGCTTACGTGTAACTATAGCTGAAAATTAAAAATATAAACTCTATAACACCGTTAAAGCAGGGGACAAGTAGTAGTGGGATATATTGCACTCAAGATTAGGTTATCAGGACTAGTACAAGGTGTTGGGTTTAGGCCTTTCATCCACAGAATAGCGTTAAGAACGAATGTTCAAGGTTACTGTTTAAATCTTGGCGGAAGCGAAGTAGAAATCCATGTTGAAGGTTCTTCAAACAATGTATCAAAGTTTATGAAGTTTTTGTTAGCCGAGAAGCCTCCACCCGCTATAATAGACTATGTCGAGGTTTTTGAGGATAAAATAGAAGGATATAAATCATTTACCATAAAGAAGAGTGGTGTAATTAGAAAGCTATTATCTCAGATACCACCAGATTTTGCAGTATGCAATGAGTGTCTCAAAGAAGTATTGAACCCAAATGACAGAAGATACAAGTATCCGTTTAACTCTTGTGCTTGGTGCGGACCTAGATTTAGCATCATAGAAAAACCACCATATGATAGAGAGAATACTAGCATGAGAGACTTCCCATTATGTAGTGAATGCTTGAAGGAATACACTGATATAGATAACATCCGTAGATATCATGCTCAAGGAATATCATGTCCTAAGTGTGGTCCTAAAGTATGGTTAACGGATAAACATGGAAACCCCATAAACGTTGAAGACCCTATACATGAAGCATCTAAGCTAATTGACGATGGCTTCATAGTAGCTGTTAAAGGTATAGGAGGCTTTCATATTGCTGCACTAGCTAGTAGTGACGACGTAGTTCTAGAGCTAAGGAAAAGAAAGAATAGACCACAAAAACCATTTGCATTGATGGCGTTAAACGAGGAAGTAGCATTAAAACTAGTAGAACTAGATAATGAAGGCTTAAGGATAATTAGAAGTATATCTGCCCCAATAGTCTTAGCGCCTATGAGAGAAGACGCTAACGTTTCTCGCTACGTAGCACCAGGTCTTAAGAAACTAGGTGTTATGCTTGCGTATTCACCACTACATTACTTATTACTTAAGGATACGAAGGATAAGTATCTAATTATGACTAGTGGTAATCCTCCAGGACAGCCGATGTGCACCACAAATGAGTGTGCACTATCTAAACTTAAGGAATATGTTGATTACTTCCTACTACATAATAGAAGGATAATTAATAGAGTAGATGATAGTGTTGTAAGGATAACGCGAGGAAGAATAACATTTATACGTAGGAGTAGGGGGTATGCTCCATTATGGATTAAGACAAGTATAAGTACTAATAGACCAATTATTGCTTTTGGTGCCATGCTTCAGAATGCTGGCGGAATAGGGATAGACAAGTACATAATACCAACACAATACATAGGTGATTGCGAAAATAGGGAGACACTAGAATTCCTTGAGCAAGCACTAAGTTTTCTAATTAAATCATATGACATAGATTTACGAAAGGCTATTGTAGTATCAGATATGCATCCAGAGTATCCTACAACAAAACTAGCAAGAGAGTACAGCGAACGATATGGAGTAGAACACTTAATGGTACAACATCATCATGCACACATAGCATCCGTTATGGCTGAGCTGGATTTACCAATAGATGAGGAGGTCGTAGGTATAGCTATAGATGGTGTAGGATATGGAGATGATGGAGCGATTTGGGGAGGCGAAGTATTAGTAGCTTCATATGATACGTATAAGAGAGTTGGACACCTAGAGTACCATGTTCTACCAGGTGGTGATAGATCAACTATCTATCCAGCAAGATATCTACTAAGTATACTATACTCTAAATTAGGATACGAAGAAACGTTAGGTACGGCTAAGAGACTAGGGATAATAGACCTAGTGCCTGGTAAAGACCTAGAAGTAAAGATTACATTAAAACAAGTAGACAAAGGTATGCCATTAACGTCGAGTACAGGTAGATTCTTGGATGCAATATCAACGCTCTTAAAAATATCATGGCATAGGACCTATGAAGGGGAACCAGCCATAAAGTTAGAAGAATACTCTAGACCCGGTAATTTAGAGATACAATATCCAGTAGAGAATAGGGATAACGTTGACATAATAAGGATATCTGATGTTGTATTAGGTGTTATAGAGTTACTTGAGGATGGTGTTGATAAGCATGTAGTAGCATACGCTGTTCAATACTGGTTAGGATACACTTTAGGAAAAATAGCGTTAAAACATGTGAACCGTAAACGTAGGATAATAGTTGTTTCAGGGGGTGCAGCCGTAAACGAGTATATTATGAAGGGTATAGAGGATTCAGTAAAGGGGACAAGTGCTCTCTTATTCTCAAATGAGAAAGTACCGCGAGGAGATGGAGGTATATCGACGGGTCAAATAGCAATAGCTAAGGCCAAGATAATAAAAGAACTTTCATAGGCATTCTCACGATCTTAATGATATTATGATTACTTGGATCACTTACTAGTTGTTGGCACGTATAATGGCGCTCGTCTTCCTCCTGAAAATACTCGTATAGCATTCTCATTAAGCAGCACTCTTAGTATCTTCTTTGCTGTGCTAATTGATATGGAGTATTTTTCTGACACGAGATAGGGTGTTAAGTAGCTAAATTGCCCACGTTTTAAATCCTTTCTTACACGGTTAACTAGCTCGTCTGCAGTATGCGAATCATATAGTGCTTGTTTAACTATACTTCTACTACCTTTACTTACGTAGTTATCTACTTCATTCTTTTTACGTCTACCCAAAACACTACACCATTCATCTTGGTCTTGGATTTGTTATGGTATCCTACTTGTGTGTAACTAGGTAAAAAAGTTAGTAGGAAAAGGTGCTCCCACTAGAAAAGCATAGTAATACAATTTAGTTGATCTCAGCTTATTACCCTCCCGTCCCCAGCCTTCTCAGTAGAGATTTAAAGATAAGGTACAAGTCTTAAGGGGTAGTAGTATAATTGACGTCTATATATCCACCATTGGCCGGGGTATCTGAGGAAGTATACGTACCAGATACAAGTGTATTAATTGAAGGAGTAGTGAGTAAACTAGTTAAACAAGGACGGATCAGGGGCAGGATAATAATACATAGAGCAGTACTTGCAGAGCTAGAACATCAAGCAAATGAGGGCAGGATGACAGGGTTTGCAGGTCTTGAAGAAATAATAAGGCTAAGAGAACTTGCTAGTGAGGGACTTATATCACTTGATATTGGTGGTGAGAAGCCTAAACCAAGTGATATTAGAATGGCCCATGCTGGTGCAATAGATGCACTAATAAGGGATTATGCCTACGAGAGAGGAGCTATTCTTGTTACAGGAGATAAAGTTCAAGCAGAAGTAGCACGTGCTATGGGAATGAAGGTATTATATATACCGCCAATGCATAGGGAGAGACTTAAACTAGAGGAATTCTTCGATGAAAACACCATGAGTATACACTTAAAGGAGGGAACGCCACCTAAAGCAAAGAAGGGCAGACCTGGTAAATGGGCTTTCGTTGAGTTAGGTAATAGGCCATTAACTAGAGAAGAACTTGAAGCGATAACCCGTGAAATAATAGAAGCAGCTAAACGAAGACCTGACGGCTTCATAGAGATAGATCGGCCAGGCTCAACAATTATACAATTAGGAGAATATCGTATAGTGATTACACGGCCTCCATTAAGTGAGGGTTGGGAGATAACAGCGGTAAGACCATTAGTTAGGCTAAGACTTGAAGATTATAAGTTACCGCCTAAGCTTATTGCTAGACTTGAAGAGCGTGCTGAAGGTATATTGATAGCTGGAGCACCGGGTATGGGTAAAACAACTTTTGCGCAAGCATTAGCGGAGTATTATATGAGAAAGGGCAAGATTGTTAAAACAATAGAATCGCCTAGGGATATGATATTACCTCCAGAGATAACGCAGTACTCGAAGACCTATGGTACAAGTGAAGAACTACATGATATACTATTACTAAGTAGACCAGATTATACAGTGTTTGATGAAATGAGAAATGATGAGGACTTCAACCTATACGTAGATCTAAGACTTGCAGGTATAGGTATGATAGGTGTAGTACATGCTACAACACCTATAGATGCTATACAGAGATTTATTCGTAGAGTAGAACTGGGTATGATACCAAGCATAATAGATACAGTAATATTTATTGAAAAGGGACAAGTAAGCAAGGTGTATGAACTACAAATGACTGTTAAACTACCAACAGGTCTAAGAGAGGCTGAACTAGCAAGACCCGTAGTAGAAGTAAGAGACTTCTTGACAGGCCAATTAGAATACGAGATTTATACATTCGGTGAACAGACAATGGTTGTACCAGTGGGAAGAGCTAGAAAGACAGCTATAGAAACTAAACTAGTACGTGAAATTGAAAGGCTTATACCTGAGGCAAGAGTAGAAGTTTCAGGAGACATAGTATATGTCACTGTGCCAAGAGATGCTGCTAAGGTTGCAATGAGACGTGCAAAGAAGTTAAAGAAATTAGAGAAAAAGCTAGGGGTTAATATAAGGTTTAGAATAGAATAGAATAGTATTATTCTTCAAATACGTCCTTAGTCTCAACGTACTCTTGTAGCCTAAATCCACATATTACGCAGAATTTATAATCGTCTTGAACATAGATAAAACCGCATCGTGGACAATATTTCAAGAGCTACCACCACCGTATTCATTTAAGCTCTTTAACATACCTGCGTATTTCATTAAATCACTTACTCCTAATCCTTTCCTTAAAAGCTCCATGGTAATTTTGTAATTGCCACTACTAGTGTGCTCTAATTGTTCTATAGGAATAAATCTCCAGGGCTCGCCTTGGCCAATTATTTTAACTGCTATGAAGGCTTTTCCTCCAGCTCTTTCAGCGAAAATACGTAACTTTTCAATTTGGTGTTTAGGTATATAGATTGTTCTATACTTTTCACTAGTCTTAACTTCGAAGATGAATACTTTCCCTCTCCATATAGCTATTACGTCCGGGTATACTGTTCTCTTAACCTTACTACCACTAGCAGGTGCGCGTATACAAGCAAATCCTTTCTTCCAAAGTAACCTTACGAGATCTCTTTCTCGTGTAAATGCTCTACGTCTACGCTTAGTTGAGTCATTATAGTTCAATTTAAGGGTCCTCTATAGTCAAATTCTACCTATTGTTTTCCCTTAATACGAATCGTATATTAGGGTTCTTACAGTATACTACAATGTGAGTAAAATATTTTATTGGGTTAGATGAATATGGATGGATTAACACTAATACCTACGATAATAGTAGCATTAATAGTCCTAATATTCCTTGCCATGGCGATAAAGATAGTGAAAGAATATGAGAGGGCAGTAATATTTCGTTTAGGTAGACTTTTAGGTGCTAAGGGGCCAGGAATATTCTTCATAATACCAGGCGTAGATAGTCTTGTTCGTGTGGATCTCCGTATAGTTGCAGTTGATGTACCAGTTCAAAGAATTATAACAAGAGATAATGTTACGGTAGAAGTAGATGCCGTAGTATACTACAGAGTTCAAGATCCTATTAAAGCTGTAGTAAATGTAGAAAACTATCACTATGCTGTACTGATGCTAGCACAAACAACCTTGAGAGATATTGTAGGACAAGTAGAATTAGATGACCTTCTAACACGTAGAGAGGAAATAAATAAGAAGCTTCAGAAAATCTTAGATGAATTGACAGATCCTTGGGGGATAAAAGTAACGGCTGTAACCTTAAAGGAAGTTAGGTTGCCAGAGACAATGTTAAGAGCTATGGCTAAGCAAGCAGAAGCAGAAAGATGGAGAAGAGCGAGAATAATAGAGGCAGAAGGTGAAAAACAAGCAGCAAAGATAATGTCTGAAGCGGCAGAATTCTATGAGAGACATCCCGTAGCGCTAAGACTTAGAGAACTCCAAACACTAATAGAAATAGCGCGAGAGAAGAACTTAATCGTAGTATCTTCAGCTGGAGTTGGCGACGTAGGAACAACGGCAGCTTTGGTACGGGCATTCAAGGAAAAGACTTAAAGTATACCAGAGGTTTATCTAAGGTATAACAAGTTGCTTTTTCATCTTATTTAACATCTTAATAATCATTCTATTGCATTAATTTAGCTCGGATTTTTATCAAGGATTATTAATCTCTAAGTACAATGTTAGGAATAGTGGTAGTCAGAGGAATCTAAGTTATGAATGAGAGTAATAAGAGGTTAATTACAATAACGCTAATTGCTCTATTCTTTGTCCTAGCTTCTATAATGTATACTCCATTAGTATCAGCACAAAGAGTCACTAATTCAGTAGCAGTAGTCATAAGAATGGATGGAATAATAGGTCCGGGCAAATCATGTTATGTTGAGGAAGCACTAAGTATAGCAGAGAGTAAAAACGCTGTATTGATAGTAGAATTGAATACACCAGGGGGGTATCTTGAAGACGGTTTTAGAATAGCTGAAGCATTTTATAGAGCCAATGTACCGGTTATTGGTTATGTAGTTGATAGATGGGCATTAAGTGCTGGCACCTTAATCCTCATGTCAACTCATATAGCAGCTATGCAACCGGGTACAACCATAGGTTCGCTTCAACCCGTAGAGTATAATCCCGCTACAGGCGAGTATAGACCAGTAAATGAAAGTAAAACCATAAATCCTATTATAACTAAGCTGAGAGTATATGCCGAAGCACGTGGTAGGAACATAACTATA
The DNA here is from genome assembly GCA_964448055.1 of uncultured Desulfurococcales archaeon. Classification (GTDB taxonomy): domain Archaea; phylum Thermoproteota; class Thermoprotei_A; order Sulfolobales; family WANQ01; genus WANQ01. The sequence continues at coordinate 23,351 of CAYUVB010000010.1, forward strand.
ATAGAAGATTTTGTAAGAAAGAACATTAACTTAGATGCACAAAAAGCACTTAAATACCATGTTATAGAGGTAACAGCCTCATCTATACACGAGCTACTATCTAAAGTTAATGGATGGAACGTGACATTATATAATGGCGAAACTGTAATACTAAATACTGAAAATGCAGAAATAATAGAGCTTCAACCAAGCATAAGATGTATAGTATTGGACTCACTCAGTGATCCATTAATAAATGGCTTACTCATGAGCTTAGGGTTCATGATACTACTATTTAGTATAATAAGTGGCCATTACTACTCATTACCTATAGGTCTACTACTCTTAATACTAGGTTTAGTGGGTTCAGGATTTAATGTAAACATTGCTGCACTATTCATACTATTCGTTGGAGCATTGTTATTAACTATAGAGTTCGTTACGCCAGGTTTCGGTGTGCTAGGAATAACAGGTATAGTAATGTTAGCATTGGGATTCGTATTACTACCGCTAGGTACTCCGGGATGGTTTATAGCTAATCCAGAAGAATATTATCAAATGGTAATGATGACTGCAGTAGGGGTTGGTTTATTTTTAGGAGGAATAACAGCAGTAATAATATACAAGGTGATAAAAGTTAAGCGAAAGAAGCCGCAGCTTTGGATTCTCGAAGGAAAGGTAGGGCGTGCACTAGATCCTATAGGTCCAGGTAAGCAAGGGTTCATTATGGTAGAAGGCGAGTACTGGCTAGCCGAAAGCAATGAGGAGATTAAACCTAACGAATATGTTATAGTTGTAGGGAAGAAAGGTAGGGTTTTAGTAGTTAGAAAGGCTACATCAAGTGAAGTAGAAGAACATAAGCGTAAATAGATGTTAACTCTATTTAGCCTTCCTTTCTACTAAACCATTCTTCTGGAGTATGTAGGATTATTTGTCTCTTAGTATTTGATTTAGGCTTTTCATTGCTAACAATGTATGCGTTGACAGGACATACCTCGACACATCGATAGCAGAAGACGCATTTGCCATAGTCTATTTTGGGGTATCTCTTCTTTTTATCAGGTATAGGTACCATTGTTATTGCCATAGCAGGGCACTCTATAGCACATAGGCTACATCCAATGCATTTGTCATAATTAACTCTATGCATACCCCTATAGTCTTCGGTAGGTTTTATCTTATCTGGTGGCTCCATTATTGTTGATGGCTTCTTGAATAAGTTTCTTAACGCTTCACCCATGATCTTAGGCAAGCTCATGTTCTTCACCTGAATAATTTCCTAACATAACTTACATCTGCCAGTTTTCTCCATGGAATGTTTTTCTTCTTCCCCTCCTTATCTATTACTGTTACTCTTTCAGCACACGATATGCATGGATCAAAGCTTGTAAATATTGCTGGTATATCAGCAATATATTGGTTTAATAACATGAATACGCCGTTATGTATATTTAAGATACTAGGAGTTCTAATTTTAACTCTATAAGGTTTCACTCCTCCATCACTAACTATGTGATATAATAGCTCGCCTCTAGGTGCTTCAACTCTACCAATACCTTCACCCTTAGGGAATCTCCTTGGTGCTGCCTTAATGTTTTTCCACGGTATAATTGGTCCCGTAGGTAAGTGTTCGAGTATGTATTTTATCATGTTTATGGACTCGTATATTTCATCTATACGTACCATCATCCTAGCCCATGTATCGCCTTCGTCACGTGTTATGATATTGAATGGTATCTCATCGTATGCGTCGTAAGGGTCAGTAAATCGTACATCATTTTTAACGTTAGAGCCTCGTGCTACTGGTCCCACTAGGCTATGTGCTAATGCTTGGCTCTTAGTTGCTATTCCTATACCTTGTGTACGTTTTAGTATTATAGGATCTTCACTCCAAACTTTCTCATAGTACTTCATTCTTTCCTCAATGTATGCCAGATGTTTCAGTATTGTGTCTTTCTTCTCAGTTGATAAGTCTCTTCTAACACCACCTACGAACATGTAATCTGCGTGAACTCTATTACCTGTTACAAGTTCTTTTAAGTACATTATGCGTTCTCTATCCCTCATCATAAGCATGAATAGTGTTTCAAAACCTAGTACTTCGGCAAGGACTGCTAGGATTAGCATGTGGCTATGAATTCTTTCAAGCTCCATAACAAGAGTGCGTAGATAGCGTGCTCTAGGTGGAACCTCAATGCCTAGTAGATCTTCTACTGCTTGAACATATGCTGCACCGTGAACGGCATTGCATATACCACATACTCTTGATACAAGAAATATATTCTGATAGAATGTTCTCCTTTCGGCTAACCATTCAACGCCACGATGATTATAGCCTGCAACAACATTAACGTCAATTACTTGTTCTCCATCAACCTTAATCCTAAGTGAGATAGGCTCGTGAAGTGCTGGATGCTGAGGGCCTACAGGTATTTCAACAATATATTTCCCTTCACTCATGATATATTCACCTTGTTTTAGGCTTCCAGTCTTTTCTCAATGGTGTTTCCTCAGCAAGTTCCTCAGGTAGTAGGAATGGTTTACGTAAGTATGGATTACCATTAAAACTTATACCCATTAAATCGTGTGCTTCTTGCTCAAGTACTTTTGCTCCAGGAAGTATATCAACAATACTATCTATAACAGCATTATCACGTGGTATTTTGGTCTTTAGTACAATAAGCGTGTTTATAGGTAGTATCTGGATTTCATAGTTTACCTCAATAACGCCATCTTTGATGTAATCTACGGGGGTTATACTTGACAAATATATTTCGCCATTATAAGCTTCTTTAAGCTTCTTTATCACACTTCTTAATTGTGAAGAATCTATGTTAATGTAGTATCTATTAACACGTTTGTACGGCTTTAGCTCCCCAAATTCTCTTAATAATTCGCTAAGACTTGGGGCGCCCATAGCTTAACCACCATTAGTAGCAGCTACTGAGGTCCTGTAGGTTGTAGGAGTAGCAGTCCTCTCTACAATCTTGGCTTTTTCTTCGAGGACCTCTACTGCTTCTAGTAAACCCTTAAGTATAGCATCAGGTCTTGGAGGGCATCCAGGAATGTACACGTCTACTGGTATTACACGGTCAACTCCACCGTGATGGGCGTAACTGCCTTGAAATACGCCACCACTAATAGCACATGCTCCAATAGCTACAACGACTTTGGGCTCTGGTATCTGCTCATATATTCTCTTTAATCTTTCAGCAGCTTTACGCGTAACAAGGCCTGTTACAACTATTATGTCAGCATGACGTGGGCTAGGGCTAAGTTTAACTCCATAGCGTTCTGGGTCATAAAATGGTGTAATAGCGGCTAGAACTTCTATATCGCAACCATTGCATGCACCAGTATTAAAGTGTAGAATCCATGGACTACGTTTTACGCCCCAGCGAATAACACTTATTATGCCCACAAAAGTCACCTAACATTAGCCTATGGCTAGCTATTGGTTTAAACCCTTTAAAATTTTCTTACATATGAAACTTTTTGCAAACCAGTCAAAAATGTACAGTAGATATTTAATAACTAAAATATTCCTGTACAATAGGTTATGTAGCATAGAAGGAAGGTAGAAAGTAGTCTTGACCGAGCTAGTAATAAATGTTAGTAATATAATATCACCTCTATGCTATTCAATTATACGTGTAGAACCCTATGATACTTGTAGTTTTAATTGCATATACTGTTATACCCAATGGTATTGGCAACGTAAGCATGGACACCCTAAAGTTAGAGTCACAGCAATTAAGGAGTTCTTAGCCTTAGCAAAGAAAACTTACGAAAAATCGTTGAAACCTGTTCCAGCAAGACTTTCAACGCTAATAGATCCTTTTCAACAAATAGAGAAACAAAAGAAAGCAACGTTAAGAATCCTTAAAATCGCATTGAAATACGAGTATCCTCTTATAATAAATACTAAGTCTCCACTGCTTGTAAAAGATCCATGGAATAGAATAATATCGAGTTTAGCTGATAAGGGTTTAGTAGTAGTACAATTTTCCTTGTCTGTATTAGATGAGGGTAGAGCTAGCATACTTGAACCACATGCTCCAAGCGTAAAAGAGAGACTTCAGGTTATGAGGATCCTAGCAGAACAAGGTATACCAGTTGTCTTGAGGTTATCACCATTTATACCTAGGAAAAGCATTGAGCCTTACGATTATGATGATTTCGCTTCATTGCTTAAAGAATTGGGTGTTAGACATGTAATAGTAGAAGCGTTAAGGTTTACACAACCCGAGCTAAGCATGATTCTCCGAAAAATTGGCATAAATGATATTGAGCTAGAACAATATAGTTTGAGAATTATTGAAGGCGGTAAACCCTTATACAAGCCTTCTAGAAAACTATTATACAATGAATACTCATTACTAAAAGATTCCCTAGTAAAGCATGGAATAAACTTTGCAACATGTAAAGAAGGATTCTTTAGCCTACATAGTGGTAATGATTGCTGTGGCTTCTATCTTTTTAAATCAAACATGGGTATAGGTAAAAGGATTACACTATATGAATTTTACCTAAAGGCTAGACAAGGACCAATCCTCTTGGATAAGCTAGATGAAGTATACGAGGAGTTATGCGAGCAAGGGTATCTATGTAGTAATAACATGGAGGAGTATCCTCGCAGGATAAAGAAGCCATTTAAAAACCATGAAAGAAAATTATTAAGAGTACTTCGTAGCAAAGAGCATCTAGTCCATGTTACGCCAGAACTAGATATAGTAGACAAGAAGATAATTTGGAGGGGGTATCAGATTAAAGAGGATTCATCATAGCAATGCTCATGGGTCGGACTCTTCTTCATCTACCCTCATCTAAACCTATTCTACTAGCTAGGCTCTTAAGTCTACGTAGGGCAAGCATCTTCTCTTTCCTGCCGATACGTGCTTCTTCTACTGCCTCTCTTAGAAACCTAATAGCTTCTATCATGACTTCTCTTTTAACTGGGAAGGGTATACCATCTTTTCCTCCAAAGGCGAATGCATACTTGAATGGATCAAGAGGATCTGTTACCGGGTCACGCCATGATGGAGGTTCTTTGTATATGAGGTCTGCTACAAGTACGAGAGCTCTAATGGTTTCGGCGCCTATACCTTTAATCAACAATAACTCCTCCATGCTAACTGGTTGTCTCTCGTAGGCTTGTCTGAGCTTCTCTAGTAACTTTGGGGTGATCCTTATTGGTCTATAGTATATTGCTCTAAGTTTTTCATCTAATCCTCCTATGCCAGTTCGTGTTTCAAGGTTAATCCATTTAAGAATACTTTGATCTCCACGTATAATTCTTGAAGCTTCCGCAATAAGCCTAGCTGTTTTTGTAGGTTTTTCTTTTGCTAGATCAACTAGTAGTTTACGTGTATTCTCTACGCCTCTATCAATAAGATTTAACGCATGTTCTTGTGTAGAGCCAGCTATACCGCTATGTGGTTCTTCAACAAATGATTGATGTTTACCAGAATACCAGTGATACCTACGTGCTAGCATTGAATCAGTATTCATGCCTTGTTGTATAACAGACCAAGAACCGTCCTCCGATACTATTATTGCATGATGATATAATTGATATCCGTCTTGAAGTAGAGCGCTATCAACCTTAGCTGAAAGTCTACTTGCTCTAACTAGCTCATCTATATCACCTTTTATCCCTAACTTCTCAGCTATTGTTGGTAGTTCGTTAGGCACCATAAGCATTCTTTTACCCTTTCCTCCAGCTATCATAACACCTAAGTCTCCATTGCTTAGTACTTGTCTTAGAATACCTATGGTAACAGTAGTTGAACCACTACTATCCCAATCCATTCCTATGATATTGTTGAAAGCTTGGAACCATAGAGGGCTACTAAGTCTTTCAACTAGTTCCTTAGGACCATACTCTAATACTATCACCTCAACGATGCCCCTAGCTAGCTTTTTCATAAGTTCAGCTAGCCATCGAGGCACATGACCATCATGCAATGGTAAGTCAGCATATCCCGTATAAGCCATGTTCTCCTCAGAATAGTTATAGTTAATTAAGCCTAATAAACACGGAGATCTTAATCATAGATTACACGGGGATGAAGACTTACTCCCGGACAGATCTGGAAGTGAAGAGAACTTACCCAACGGACCCACTAGATCATTACTAATTTTAACCGAGGAGATAAGTTGTACCATGATAGAACAATAATCTATTCTAGGTGGCGCCTATGAGTAGTGAAACCATAACAATAAACGAGTTCGCAAAAGTTGATTTACGCGTAGGATTAGTTAAAGAAGCTGAACTAGTACCTGGTACACGTTTAATAAAAATGATAGTAGATCTTGGCCCTCTTGGTATAAGACAGATAGTTGCTGGTTTGGGACCCTGGTATAAGCCTGAAGAGCTGATAGGGAAGAAAATCATAGTTGTAGCTAACCTTGCGCCAAAAAGAATTAGAGGTCTTGTGAGCCAGGGAATGTTACTTGCGGCTGGTTGTAAAGAAGATATTGAGGAAGGTAAGGTAAAGAGACCAGCTATACTAACCGTTCTTGAAGACGTGCCTCCAGGTACAAAGATATGTTAGAACCAATGCAGACAAGTTAGCCCAAACCAATCTTTTCTAATAGTTCACAAACCTTACATAACTCCCTACCATAACTTGTAGGTTCGCCACACTTCTTACACAATGGGAGTTTAGGTAAGTTCTGATGTATGTTAACAATTTTCTCTAGCATATTATCCATTGTTTCAAGTAGCCTTAAAAGACTGCCGGGTTTCTCCGATTCAAGCCTGTATAAGTATTCCCTTATCTTAGCTCTAAGTGTTGGTCTTAGGTAAATGTACTTACACTCTGTTTCCTGGAACCGGAACCCCTTAATGTACGAGTACATTACAGTTTCCCATTCATAGACTTTTCTAAGCGGTTTAATCTTTCTAACAATTCTATCGCTCAGTACTGGTGCCTTAGGGTGCGATTGTATTAGTCTCATTCGATCAGCTCTAACAATGTTCAATAACAATGTTTGTACTTCATCGTCAAGGTTATGAGCTGTAGCTAGTTTATCCATACCCAGTATCCTAGCATAATAGTTCATTATCCTTCTTCTAAGCGTCCCACAATAAGTACAAGGTGATGTGTTTAACCCTTTCTCCCATGATCTTGCTACTAATTCGTCAAGACTAGCACCTATGAACTCCTTAAAACTCACTTTAATGAAATCTATTCCACGCTCCCTAGCATACTTCCTCATATTCTCTATGTCTTCCTCACGATTATAGCCTTCTACACCTTCAACTATAGATAAGGCCACTTGTTTTGAAGGATCATGTATCATAGACATGATGTCTAGTAGTACAAAACTATCTTTTCCTCCAGAAACAGCTAATAGTACATTATCGTTTGGGTTAACCATATTCCATCTTTTTACTTCCCTTCTAACTCTTTCAACTATATCCTCTATAAAACACTGCTTACATAAAGCTAAACCCGTATGTTGTTGCAGTATTATTGCCTGTCTAATGCCGCATCTTTGGCACTTAATCACTCTAACCTACCATTCCTCGTCTAGATGGTGGGATCTCTACGAATCTTTCGCCTGCAACTACTTGATCTATGCTATGAATAACAGCCCCTGAGTCTTCTATGACTTTCTTTACCTCTTCAAAACTGATATCATCGCCTTCTATTGTAACGGTTAAGGTCATGGTTTCTACGTCTACCTCCATAACAGTTACATTTACTCCTTCAACACCTTTAATACGAGATATCTCTATTGCTAAATCAACTATACTAGGTTCTTTTAACGGCTTGAGCACGTCTAGTACAAGACGTTTTATTCTCATATAGCCAGATCACACCCCGCCAAGCCTTCTGGAACCTAATACTAACTTTTATGTGTTATACCATATAAGATTGAATAGGAGTGAAGCTTAATAAACTTCTACTACATTTGCCTCCTAGGGTATTCACACTAGAGGCATGGTGAAAAGCTATGAGTGAAGAAGTAAAACCACCTACGCCCTATGTTAAAAAACCTAGATTAATAAAGTATGGTGGAATAGATCCAGGACTAAGACCTGGAAGAGGATTTAGTGTAGAAGAGATAAAAGCAGCAGGTTTAACAGTCAAGGAAGCTAGAAACCTAGGTATATATGTTGATGAACGTAGAAAGACCAAACATGAATGGAACGTTAGAATGTTAGTAGAATTCTTGAAGAAGATTAAATGGTATGAGAATAAGGGTGTAGAACCACCAAAATTAGAACAATAATCCGGCTAACAGCATAGTAATAATCCTAAGCGAATTACATCCTATTATTCTCCTTAAAACCCACATGCTATGTGCATCATACTCAAATTCATGGAATACATTCCTTGTATTTAATAGAGTGGATCCCTTAACAATAGTACGAAGTAACTTATAATCGTATAGTCTTATTATTTTAGAAATAATGTATGAATAGTTCAATTCTCTAATCAAGGGTCTAAGTCGATATTTATACTCATTAACAATTTCATTACCTTTTAAAAGACCGTTAAAATATTCTTCTATTATATTTGATAATGTACTTGCCGCGACGCTTATGGGATATAATCCTCCACCACTTAAGGGTTTATTCATCCCTATGGTATCTCCTATTGCCAATAGTTTTCCTACACCGAGGGTTCCTAAAGGTCCCGTGCTAACTACTCCTCCAAAATAGTATTTCCTTTCCTTTAAATCTATTAGTGATGAACGGGTCAAGGTATCTAGAAGTATGTTTAACCTAAGGTAAAGATCTTTGCCGTGAGGTGAAGTTACACCTATAATACCTTCTTCGCCATCATATAATGGTATGAGCCATGAGAAGAAATTAGGACTTAACTTGGTAACATAAACTTCTATTGCATCGGTATGTACACGTCCTTTGAATCTTAGCTGAAGAGAATAATGTGTATTAATTCTCTTTACTAAGCCTAAACGTTTTGAGAAATATCTCTTAACGCCTTCAGCTAAGATTACTAATTCACCTTTAACTTCATCAACAATGCCTTTGAACGGGTTAACATTTCTTACTGTTCTAGATAGTATTATCCTGGATCCTCTACTTAGGGCTTCGTTGTAAAAGTATTCCTCAATACCGTAACGATTAACTCTAAGCACAGGCTCCTTTAATTTAACTTCTAGGGCTCCTATTTTAGGTATATTTATTCGTAGTTTTTTATAAGATCCCTCAACTAGTTTTTGGGGTATTTTTAGGTTTAGATAAGTTTTGTAGCTTATGAGACCTGTACAGTGTTCAGGGAAACCTATTCTAGGATGTTCCTCGAATACTAATGCATGTTCGCCTAGAAGACGAGCTAAAAGTAATCCGGAGAAACCTCCTCCAACAATTAATACCTTCATAACACGACATCTATACTTAAAGCTAGGTATACAATCGAGTTATGCAGGTATTTTCGTCGGCACCATGCCCCCAGGTGCCAGATACCTGGGGGCCAAATACTATTCCCGGTGATCCTCCTCGAGGGATCTGTTGACGTAGCCTCTTACCACCTTCTTGGCCTTTAACGCCATTACTATGTAGTTAAAGGCTTTTGCTGGATCAGTGTGCTCACCACAGGAGTAAACATCTACTGTTGCAAAGCTAAACTCGGGCCACGTGTGTATGGTTATATGGCTCTCTAGTATTATTGCTACAACACTGACGCCAAGCCCTATCTTCCATGATCTTACTTCTAGTAATGTCATGTTCCCTAACTCAGCTGCGCGAGTAACAATACGTCTAAGTTCTTCTTCATTGGATAGTATTTGGGGGTCGCATCCATAGAGATTGCCGTAAACATGCTTGCCTACAACCTTCTCAATGCTCTTCAATATCATAGGGCTTACTACTTCTACCATATCCCCTACCCCCTCAAAGGGCTATGAACCCCCCTAACCTTTTAAATTTACCCCCCTCCCCTATCATACTAGGTATTCAAGCTCATCAATATAGGGTATTAGGTAATGGCATCCACAATCAGTGTAATCCAACCATATACTCGTTGTAGGAGTGGAGATGTCTCTCCATTTATTATAATATTACCGTCTAAAGATCATGTAGAAGAACTTGCTTCAATTCTTGACGGATTTGAAGTTAAGACTAGAGTTGAAGGGAGAGAGCCCTTTTTCACTATAACAGGTAAGTATAAGGTCATAGACTTAACTATCGCTTCAACGGGTATAGGTGCTCCAAGTTTAGCATTAGCATTAGAGGAGTATGTACGTTTAGGTGGAAGAGTATTCATTAGAGTAGGTTTTGGAACGGGTCTTCAGTCAAGATTATCCTTAGGTGACGTAGTACTAGTCTCATCAGCAATAAGAGCAGATGGTACTAGTAGACATTATGCGCCTATAGAGTATCCTGCTGTAGCTTCGTACGAGCTTATATGGTATGCTAAAGAATTGTTCAAAACTTACACTAGAATATATGATCATGAAATGAGGTATCATGTAGGCTTAGCAGTATCCCTTGATGTACTTGTAGGATTAGAGGATGTTATGCGCACATGGGCTAAAGCGGATGCATTAATAGCTGATATGGAGACCTCAACTCTATATACGTTATCATCCATTAAGAGACTTAAATCATTATCAATATTAGTTGTTGATAGTAGTATACCCCATGGTATAATGCCTGGTGACTTAGAAAGAAGTATTGAGAGAGCTGGCTATACTAAAAAAATAAACGATAGATTGCTTGTAGCTTCGAAGCTTGCAGCAGAAGTACTTGTACGTATACGTGAAGAATATCGTTATCAGAAAGA
>CAYUVB010000010.1:34192-41201 GCA_964448055.1 uncultured Desulfurococcales archaeon
ATGTTGCCGTAGAAGAATCTTTCAATTCTATTTAATTCACCAAGACTACAATCACAGCATGCAACAAGTCTGCCATTAGTGAACTCTAAGTGTAAACTCCGAGCATATAATTCTTCAGCAATAAGTCTTCCCCTAGTCTTATTCGTAGACAAGCTTTTTACAATTAGTTCTAAAACCTCTATTCTTCTAGCCTTAGATGTACCTGTTAACTCAAATAGGCCGCGTTTAGCTTTTATTGTATCAGCTATAATTCTTCCTTTCATCATTATGTTATTTGCATCAAGTTTTGTTACATCTACTAATCCTTTAGCAACTACTTCATTACCATGTATTTCATTTGCCTTCGTAAATCCTTGTATTTCTATTCTGTTAGCCTTTACGTAGTTAGAAATTAGTACGCCTATGATACTCAGTTTATTTACGTTGACGTAGTCTATTTTAGCGTAACCTGTTATGTGTAATGTATCTAGTTCAAGTTTATTAGTATTAACCCATCCCTCTATTCTCCTAGGAATCACCCTACTATAACTTCATAAGTATCTGGAAGAATAATAAATATATGTCCAATAATGGTGAAACATCATGAATAACCTAGTTGTAGAAATAGATTTTGATCAAATAAACAAGGTAGCAAGGATACTTAGAAATAAGCTAAAGATTACAATAGACGATTTTGCTGATCCAAGATATTATCCTTCAAAAAACGAGGATCCGGAGAACGTATTAAGGTATTTCATATTCATGGTAGCTATAGACCATAGACTTAGTAGACCTGGGAAACCTTATGAAGGATTTGTTGATGGAGAATTTTATCATGGGGCTGATCTTCTTTATAGACTAGGATCAAAGAAGTTCCATGAAAACCCTGAATGGTTTGATCCTAAGCATATGGCTAATATAACGTTAGATGAAGTAAGAGATTGGCTTAGTGTCAAGAAGCCCAAGAAAGTTGAACCACCAGATGTAGAAGTTAGGACAATGCTTTTAAGGGATGTTGGTTTAAAGTTGGTTAAACTGTATTCATCTAGCGTTAGTAAACTAATAGAGTCATCGAGAAACTATTTAAAATCGCTTCAAGGAGGATTAATCGATAGATTAAAGATGTTTAGGGCATACGAGGATCCTGTAGAGAAGAAACCTTACTTATTCTTTAAGTTCATAGAAAGAAGAGGATTATTCAGACCAATAGATAAGGAGAATGTAGAAGTTCCTGTAGATAATCACTTAACAAGAATAGCACTTAGATTAGGTTTAGTGAAGGTTAGAGGTATATTGAGAGACAAGATACTACAATTAGTTGATTTCAATTGGGAAGAGGATGTAATACTTCGTATAGCTGTTAGAAGAGCTTACAAAGAATTAGCTCTTAAAGCTGATATAGAGCCTACAATACTAGATGACTTCCTATGGATGTTTGGTAGAAAATGCTGTCTAAGAGAAGAACCTTCGTGTAACGTATGCTCTATGAAATGTAATGAGTATGGATGGTGTATTAATGGTAAATGCATTCTTAGCGATGTATGCTTGGCTGCAAAAGGAGTTGAACCTATGTATGTTGAGCATTCATACCTTAATACATGGTATTACTGATATAGGTTAACAATATGTTAAAGTATTAGCTCATCATTAATAAACCCAAGTACTTTTAAATCCAGTAGTTAGTATTAGCATTTACATCGCTACTTACTAGTTAGAAGAAACATAAGATCACGGTTAAAAGTATAGTACAAATTCCATGGTGTTAGGTTTGGCGTCAAGGGTATTACTTGTAACATTTAAGGCACCACGCGAACTAATAGAAGAAGCTGATAAATTAGTTGAAGCAGGTATTTTTTCTAGCAGAAGTGAAGTGCTTCGCTATGCTTTAAGTATGTTGATAATGAAGTATAGAAGATTAGGAGAAATTGGAAGTATGGAAAAGACTATTATACGCTAAAATAATGATGTTCAAAAATTCATGGTAGCATATAATGCTACTTTGTCTACAAGTCTTTAGAGTGAATGTTTTTACCTCCTCTAAGTACTTAATACAGTAATTCATGGTGGAGATAAAACATGGTTTTAGCTAGTAAACGTTATCCTAAGGAAATAGAGGAGGTTAGAATGAAGCTTAGGGGCGATGAACGTAAGGTATTCGATTACTTTCTGTATCATGTTTCGGTAGGTGAAATAATAGCATTACGTGAGCTGAAACTTAGATACGGTGTAGAAGACCCCTTAGGCGTAATAGTTAAGTTAATAGACAAAGGATACATTGAAAGAGGTGAAGGGTGCTATAACTTAGCTAAACGTTATCGTGAAATATTATGGGATCTTAAGAAGCAAGTATGAATCTACTTAGATCATGGTATTAAGTACTCTTAAGCTCACAAACTTTCTAAGATCATTTATACTAACTACTCTTCTATTTACAGACTCTAGTAATAATGCTATTGTATGCCAACAAGGTTGCTCTCTTCCACAACTACATCTCCAGGATCCATCAGCAAGTTTTATCTCTACTTTCTCATTATCTATTACTCCACTAATTAACCCTAGATCTCTGTCATACCTTACCTCAATGTTATCATGTAATATAGCTAATTTGTTTATAGCTTCGTCTAAAACTTCTTGATCTACTATTGCTGTAAGTGATATTATTTTTGCTAACCCTTCAGCTATATCCTTAGGACTAACAGCATCTACACCTAAAGTTTCCCTAACGAGTTTCCGTGCAACTAATAGTAGTTCTGTCTTAATTTTAGTCAATGCTAAATGTTTAGACCACTCACTAATTACGTCTATATCAGCACCTGCATAGTCCAATACTCTATCTCTAACTCTAATCATTAGTGGTGCTGGTGCTAGAGGACCCACAACAATTACTTCACCTGGATTAAGGCCTGGGAGATTATTAAGTAAGTCTTGACTCAATTGCTCGCTTGCATCCCTCACTGCATCTTGGTCTCTAGGATTAATTATCCTTGATATTATCTGTGATTGACACTGACTTAATAGATCAGCGTCTATTTTACTAGGTCTTTGAGTTATCACTATGAGGAAAACTCCAAACTTTCTGCCCTCGGCTGCTATCTTTGACAATATTTCTCTACTCCATGTGTCTTCCTGTGTTTTTGGTGGTGCAAATCTATGAGCTTCCTCAACTACAATGACTACTGGATCAGGATAGGTTTCACCTTTCAATCCTCTCTTATAGTTAATCCTAGCCTTAAACACGCGTGTAAGAATATTGTATACTAAGTGATCTTGTACTTCCTTCCTAAGACCACTTAAATTAAATATCGTTATATGAGCAGGCCTCAATATTTTCTTTAAGGGTATTATTTTTGAACCATAAACTCCTATTCTTGCCAAGTTACCTAGGTATCTTATTAAATCAAAACCTATGTCAGGGTCTCTTTTAAGTCCAAGCCATATTCTTCTAATAGCACGTACCATTCTTTCAGCATATCCAGGATCTTTTTCCAAATTAGATATGTCCAAGTCTAATCTAAGCTTTAATTCATGAGCTAGTCTCGTATAGAAGGTTTTAAACGAGGGTTTGTGTTCCATAGCAGTTATAGAGGCTTCTATTATTGTTCTTAGAGATTTAAGTGAAAGCAACCTAGGTTTATCGAATGCATCAGCTAATATTGCGGCAAGACTTTTTACTCCATGTAATACTGCCCTTATTCTGCTAGCATTAGGAGGTATTCCTGCAACTGCAGCTAATTCTTCATAACTCATACTCTTAATGCTTATCTTGTAAAGTATGTCTCCATCTTGATCTTTATGACCTTTTAAAACTATTACGGAATTAGAATATTCTTCTCCCAATCTATTAATACTATCCTTTATTTTAACATATTCGCCATGGGGATCTAATACAAGTATTGTTGCCCCCTTCTTTAGTAACTCCTCTATCAATACTATACTTGTCCAGGTTTTACCTGAGCCTGTAGCAGCTATTATAGCTACGTGTCTATTTATTCCTCTGACATCAAGATATACTGGAACATTAGGTCTTGATATAAGATAACCTACATGAAGTCCTTTATCTTCCGGAACGCTATAAAAGTCTTTAACCATATTATCGGGGGCACGATAAACCCAAGTATTAGCGGGTGGTGCGTGTCGTGGTGTATATATTCTATTCTTCCACTTATATCCTAAAACTCTTGCGGTTGCAAGTATTTGGTCTTCTGTTTGACCATCACCTATTTCTTCTACAACCTTCCATGGTAAGTTAGGATTTAATCCAATATCTCTTCTCTTTATTTCTCTTATTTGAGCTAGAACGTTAACTTTAATTGGTGCTTCCTCACCTGGCGGGATCTCGTATAATTCTACGTATACGTATTCGTAAAGTGGTGGGATATTCCTAGGATTGACGGTTAACGTAAAGTATGATGGCGTTGACTCACCCGTAATCCTTCCTATGGGCTCCCCTTTACTGTTGTATATCGTTTGTGATGTCAATGTATACCCCCTAAACTATACTTCCTTGTTAGAGGTATTCTTAAGCCCCTTGTTCTTAGCGTTGAGTCTAAGTAGTTGAGGTAATACCTAAATGTGTTCTTAGTGAGGTGGGAGTATTCGTGTGCTTGTACTAACCATATATTGTAGTATCTGTTATTGACGTATCCTTTCTTTATTGTTGCTAAAGCCTTTATGAAACCATTGGTATGCTCTGTAAAAGTAGGCTTCGTATGGTTAATTATACTTTGCCCTATGTTTGTTAGCTCTATGGTTTCAACCATTAATGGGTTATCGTTGATACTTAGTTTTGTGTAAGATAGTATTGGTATAGTTAGATAGTCCATTTCCCTTCTTATGTATTCTATTATACTACTATCTAAACCGTGCTTACTTTTGTATTCATCTAATTTGTACACTATCTTAGGTTTTTCAAGGGTATCGAGAATTCTATTTACTAACGCTTTTCTTAGAGAGGGTTTCATAGGTTTAGTGTAGCCTATATCATCAACTATAGACATTATCAAGTGTATATCGTGGTAATCCTCCTCTAATAGTAGGTCTATTAGTTTTTGCTGCTCAATATCTAATGAGCTTTTCAACTTAGCTAGTGCATCTAAATGTTGTTTATAGTCTATCTGTACTAGTAATTCGTATATTTTGGGATTGAATTCTTTAAAGTATTCTAGTATGAGTAACTCCTTAAACAAGTTAAGACTTGAATCTTTACTAACATAGCATAGCGTAATATCCTTGTCTCGTGCTTTCTTAATCAGATTTATTAAGCTTGTAATTAGCTTTAATGTTTTTTCAAGTAATCTTATTTCACCCGATCTAAGGGTTTCTATATTCTTAAGGAGTTTTATTGCGCATGCAAAGTACTTAAGTACATACACGTAATAGCTTCCATCAATTAGAAGTATTGACCCCTTGGGTAAATGTTCTACGGTATCTATGGCTACTAGTATCTCTGTTAATGATCTCAATGCATCCATATATTTCTTAGATCTGTGGTTAACGATATCGATTGTTAGTTTACGGAGAGGTTTGATTCCAGAATTGAATACAGCAATAGCCCTAGCTATATATAATGCTCCTCCGCCAGTTAGGTCTACAAATCTTCCGCCACCATCTATTGCTGCTAATGCCGTATCATGTACCAGATCTCCGTGTGGGAAGTCTTTTATCCACCATTTATTTACATCTTTGGTTATTACCCAGGGAATACTTATACTACTTTGATATTTCCTAAGTTCCTCCGCAATACTTCCTACATTATTCACTACAAGATCGAAGAACCAGTCAGCATTCTTCATTCTTTACTTGCCCCCTTAATGTTTTGTAATACTTTGCTATACCTATCATGTAGGAGCCTTAGTTACATTACCACTTAATTTTTAGGAGTACATTTAATGTTAATAAGTCGTTAACATAGTAATACTAATGCAGGGATGAAGAACACGACTCTCACTGAAGATAAAGTTATGATGAAGGAGGTTTCGGCAGACTTCTACTGGTCCTATTAATTGATAAGGTCCTGGTTTCAAGGAAACCCTTACGCTCTAACTCGTTTATAACAGCTACTATATGTTTACATGGCTTGCCCGTTATCAGATGATACTTGCATGTACAGTACGCTTTTCTGCCATTTGCTGACACATGCACAACATAGTAATCGTTACTATTAGAAATACTTCTAATTACTGCAATATAGTAGCATCCATTAAAACGTATATACATTATTCTATTAGTATTTTTTATTCTAATGGATTCATATAATATTTTAGAACTAACTTTTATAGATTTACTTATTAATGTGATTTTAACCCCTGGAATAACATAGGAGGTTTAAAAGAGGTTAACTTTCACTAACTTTAACTTTAGCTTCTACAAACTCTGTCTTGCTAAGTTTGCCCCAAATAGCTCTTATTGTTATGTTGTTGCATCCACGAATTCCTTTTAACGGTACCTCTATTAGTTCGGTTTCACCAGGCTTTAATGGTTTTAATTTTCCTCTATATATGATACTTCCTAAATGGGTCACGAGGAGTATTAATCTATCGGGTTCCACCATTCCTTGATTAGTTATTTTAATTATAAGTTTATTATCTTCAACTTTAGTTTCACTTATAGTTATTCGTGGTAATGGTATCTTATTCTTTCCAACAATTATGGTTGATAGTCTAAAGGAGCTAGGATAGTATCTTGTTGTTGAAGGTAGGTGTTGTATCTTGATTATGTTTTCATCGTTTACATCTATGGGGCTAGCAGTTATTTCCTCAACACCTAGTACTCCTTCAATTGTATGTATGAGTTTGTCGTTAAAGAATACTTTTACTTTTGCTTGTCTTGATGGTACTACTCCAACTATTTTAACGAATCCTTCACCTTCAATAGGTTCTATTGATACATTTAGTGCTGTCTCTTCTCCCGGCTTTAATAGTAATGCGCCAGATAGATATGTTATTGAACTTGAGGCACCTTCGACAGGATAGAATATTACTAAATTTACATGCTCGACGGTAATGGGCTCTGCTCCTTCAAATTGTACTCC
>CAYUVB010000011.1:0-1701 GCA_964448055.1 uncultured Desulfurococcales archaeon
TTATCTGGGTATTTTGCTACTAAGTGCTCTGGACGGTATTGCTCCATTATATTTACTAGAGCATGTGGTATGTTCTCAGCTATCCATTCTAATATGGGCTTAGTACAACATTCTATGTGGTTTGGTAATACTAAGTGTCTTATTATTATAGGATCCTTCCATTCAGCTATCATTTTAAGATTACGTGTTATGATCTCCCAGTATCTTGGAGCAGCACTTAACCTTATAGCGCATTTATTATTACCATATTTGAAGTCAGGTAGCCATATGTCTATAACATCTCTTAGAAGCTTCATAGACTCTACTGTAAGATACATATTACTATTCCATAGTTGTGGTACGTTTACATTAAGGTATAATAGTGATTCAAGTATTACATGGAGATCTGGTGTAGGATCTCCACCCACATGATTAATATTCCTAGCACCGCTTTCCCTTAACTCCTTCTGGATTAAGGCTAATCTACGTGCATCAACTATTACTCCTTCCTTAGGGCTAACTTGGCTAATATCATAGTTTTGGCAGAATACGCAGCGGAAATTACATCCACCGTAGAATATTGTACCACTTGGTACTAATGGAGATTCCTCGCCTAGATGGTGAAACCATGAATGGACGTATACACGGTAATCCACTTGGCAAGCACCAGGCCTCTCATAGCGGTTAAAACCACATTTTCGTTCACAGAATCTACATGACTTAATAGTTTCCCAGGCTATGCGTGCTTTAACGTGTAATAGATTCCACTTATCAGGTAATGGTAATTCTTCAAATCTTAGCTTATCATCTCTAATCCTAGTAAAGACCTCCCAAAACCTCTTAGAGTATTCTTCATGTAGACTCCAAAGTCCTTCAAGATCTAACTTGCTAGGATCCTCTGGAACTTCTATCCTCTTAGCTATCATGAATTTAGCTGGTTTAACATCAACCATAACTTCATAGTACCATTTAAGTCTTCTTCTAACCTCCTCGTTGTCCCAAACACTAATTGCATCAGGCCTAACAAGCCTCCAATACCATGAAGGTGCACTCATCTTCTACTTAACCCTCCCTAAACAATACCTTTGTCTACCAGGCTATTATACTTCAACGATAAAACTATATAACCTAGAAGTCATGACTATGAAGTGAGGATTAAAAGGACTTGACTACTAGGCAGCAACTGTTCATAAGATTATCTAGTTTAGAGGAAGCAATAGAATTAATCTACAAGAAGATACCACCTAAACCAGTAGGCGTAGAAGAAATACCATTAGAAAACGCCTTGAACAGAGTCTTGGCAGAAGATGTATATTCACCTATAAGTTATCCTCCATATCCTAGAAGTATTGTAGATGGTTATGCTGTTAGAGCAGATGATGTAGTAAAAGCTTGGGAAGATCATCCTATAAAGCTACGGGTTAAAGGCGAACTACGTATTGGTTCATCTCCAAAAGGATTCTATGTTAGTGGAAGAGAAGCAATTTACGTTGATACAGGGTCCCCTATACCAGATGGAGCCGATGCAGTTGTGCCAATAGAATATACACATAGGATTAATGATGAAGTACTGGTGTATCGATCAGTGAGTGTAGGTGAAAATATAGCATGGCCTGGTAGTGATGTTGTTAAGGGCGAAATAATAGCATTGAAAGGAACAAGATTATTAGCATATCATATAGGTGTGCTAGCTAACGTAGGTATAAGAAAAGTAAAGGTATA
>CAYUVB010000011.1:1801-13947 GCA_964448055.1 uncultured Desulfurococcales archaeon
TCAGCTAGAAATGTTTACGAAGTACTGGTTAAACCATACCTATTAAGATTAAGTGGAGAGGAAGTTAGAGAAGGTCTAGAATATGTTGAAGCTGAACTAGCATTACCAGTACAAGGTGCTAGAGGTAGACGTACATACATACCAGTAATACTAACACACAACAGCTTAAAGAATACTATATCAGCATACCCATACTGGTATGAAAGCTACATGATTAAACGAATTATAGATGCGGATGGAATTTTAATAGTAGGCGAGGATGAATATGCACCTATACAACCGGGTATAGTGAGGAAGATAATATTATTACGAAAACCTAGGAAGAATACAATTGTAGGTGAGGAATCGATATTACTAGAAAATACAGCTAGTAGAGAAAAACTAGAAATGATAGCATTACCGTCAACAATAGCACTAAAGGCTGTAGAGAGAGGTGATGCAGTTAAGGGTGTTATAAGCTCATTAGCTATAAGAGAGTTACCTCAAAACATAAGGATTTTAGAAAGAACTAAAAGAAAAATAACTCTATTTGAAGTCGATAGTAAGAATAAAGTGCCTAGGGTGGCTTGGTATCCTCCAGGTTATGGTATAGCGTCAATTCAACATAGGGTCTATGAGAAAGTATCTAGGAAATATGTTAAGGTGAGAGTACGTGGACCTTTACATGCAAAGCTCTTATTAATGGAAGGACAAGTTGATTATGCTATTTTACCAGAGGAATACTTAGCCGAGAAAGCCAATATAGTAGAACAACTTGGTGAAGAAGAATTATTATTAATTAAGCTATGGCGTTAAGCGTTAGGGTTAAGACCCTAGTCTTATTAAAATACCAAGAACGGCGGGGGTCAGAGGCGGGGCGAGGGACCCGCGTAACGGGTCTCTATGAAACCCCGTATGATTTGCACGTCGTCATCCATACCTTTTAACCAGAATCTTCGGCACTCATGATCTTATTACTAGTACTTGTAGTTATTGATAGCGTTGTTGAAGTAGCATGTTCACTTATTTCCTCTAGTCCCATCACGACGATGTTTCCTACAATACTTCTAATGCTTTTGTCTACTTTAATAGGCCTACTTACTTCAAGATACTTCTTATCCTCTAAATAGAATTTACAGACAGGTGCATCACTTGATACTCTTTTACTTCTACGAAAGCAGTATCCTCCACTAGCAGTAATTGTAAAGAATATGCAGGACTCACATTTAGCTAAGGGGTTAATAGCGAGTACTACTTGTTTTCTCTTAGACCTTCTAGAACTAGGCATTTTTAATCAACCGTTTTTCTAGCTACATTTAATTACAAACTTAAAAGAGCTTAGGCCACGTAATTCACCGTAGTCGATGCATCCGTGATTTCTAAATACCTCTTATAATGTAGTAACAAATGGTGGGAGCTGTGAGTATAGAAGAATTGGTTAAAGATATGGAGAAGGTATCAGATAAACCAGTGATCTATTCTATTAAGAAGCCGTCAAAAGATAAAATAAAACTAGCGCTTAGAGCGCTCACCGAGGGTCTTATTAGACAAGTAGTATTGTATTATTCGCGTGAGTACAAGGCTATACACATATACCGTGATCGTAAGGAAGGATTTAAGCTAATAGATACTAGTGAGAAGAAGCCTAACCCAGTACTAGTTAACCCTAACGAGATAGATGTAGAGAGCTTAAACGAGCCATACGAGTTACTAGTTTTTACCTAATCATATCTAGCAATATTTCTTAAACGTGAAACACCGTCAATACTATCAATTATTTCTGCGACCACTGGTGGTACAAGTTTTCTCCACCTTTCATCACCTTTAATTATCAACTCACGAATATAGCTCCCACGATAAATATCGCGATTATATGGTGGTGGCACCAAGACCTTCAAGCCTGCATCACGGAACACTTGGGCTGTAACAGGATTACGTGTTATAATAGCTTCAACTGGTGGTACAAGTTTGATCACATATAGTGCATTACCCACGTAGATAGACATTGTAGGTATAGTAGCGGTCACTATCCTTGTTAAATCAATACCCTCATCACGAAGGGCTTCACGTATCATCCATATCCTTTCACCAGCAGTAAACGGGTTCTGTAATGTATGACTCTCATCAGCCATTCCGACAAGTATTACTATTTCATCGAATAATGATAAGGCCCAGTTAATAACCATGAGATGCCCGTAGTGGAATGGTTGAAATCTACCGAAGACAAGAGCTCTCCTTTTATGGATACCACTATTTTTCCTTGGGGCCAAGTTAATCTCTCCTCGTATAGTCCTAATTCAACGAGAAGATAGCGTTAACAAGGTACATAAAATTATTTTTCGTGGATCCTAATAATTCACCATATTGTTTAGAAAAGCTTTTTGAATACAAAATCCTATTCATTTAAGTGCTGGGTGTATGTTTTGGCAGAAAGTAATGTACTTAGGGTAGGTGCTTATAGTGAAACTATAAGGACGTTAAAGGATAGAGAAGCAAAGCTACTAAAGAAGATAGGAGAAATGGAGACACGTTGTCCGGCATGTGGTAGACATGGTTTAAGAATAGAGGATTACTTATATGACATGCCACTGGTAGGTGAAATAATACTTTCAACTGGTAAGTGCAGCTATTGTAGTTACAGGTACAATGACGTGAGGGTAGTTGAAGCAAAACCTCCGCAGAAAATAATCTATAAAGTTGAAAAGTTAGATGATCTTAATGCCTTGGTTGTTAGGGCTTCTACAGCAACAATAAAAATACTTGAACTAGGAGGGGAAATTAAACCTGGTCCTGTTGCTCAAGGTTTTATAACGACTATTGAAGGAGTACTCTACATGTTCAAGGATATAGCGGAATTTCTTTGTAGTAGTGGTGAAGTAAATGAGAAGACTTGTAAGGAGAAACTCAAATGGTTAGATGATGCGATAAATGGCAAGGTAAAGTTCACATTCGTAATAGAAGATCCTGAGGGAGTTAGCATGGTTATAAGTAAAGAGAAGAAACCCTTAATAAAGCCGCTTGAGGAAACATCTTAATTAAATAAATGAAAAATAGAATTAATAGCTATTTATCCATTGTTTTACTCTACTTTAACCTTTATTCCTTTCTTTTCCTCCTCTTTCTTTGTTTCCCTCTTCTCTATTCTAACCTCTAATATGCCGTTACGGTAAGTGGCTTTAGCTGTTTCCGGTTTAACTTTTACAGGTAGTTCTACTTCCTTGTAATACCTTCTCTTCTCATTAGAAGCTTTAATTATCAATGTATCTTCAGTTGCTTGTACATCTATCTTCTCCTTATCAACACCAGGTATTTCAGCTATAACAACAACCTGGTTATCTTCCTCGAATACATCAACGGGTGGCTCGCGTTCTTCACTAATTATTGGTCTTCCTCGCATTCTTTTAACATTACCGAATTCCTCTATTATTGGTCTTCCATCTGGTCCTATGGTTATACGGAATCCATAGACTATTGGTTGTCCAGGTCTTTCTGGAACCATTGTTGCATGTGACATTACTTCCTCGAACTCTCTTTCAAATTCTCTCATGAACTCCTCTATTTCGCTAAAGAAATCTTCGAATAATCTATCAAATATACTCCTCCTTCTTTTCCACCAGGACATACTATACACCAATCTATCTATATCGTTAGTAGCTTAAGACTTTAACCCGCGTGACCTATTATGTAATTATATGTTTCTTAGCAACTCTATTACCTCTCTAACAGCTTCCTTAACTATCTTGGGGGATGGAGGTGTTCTATGATACAGCTGTGTATTCCTTACAACATTTTCTAGTAGTACATCCTCTCTTATATCGTAAGTCGAAGATTTACAACATTGTGATATTAGCTTCTCCAAAGGCTCCTTTTCAGTACTTACATCTAGCTCAACTAATCCTAATCTAACTGATACTATAGCTGATGTAATAATGCTTGTCGTAGGGTCCACGCCTGCAAGAACTAATGCATCAGTTAAAGCATCGATTATACCTAAATTAACAGTATATGCTTTTAATATACTAGATGGGTCGTTGAAGTCTATACCATGTTTTAAGGACAGCAATGTCTCAAGCAGCTTGTGCTCACATTGCAATTCAATACTATTATCTAAATATTTCTTTAACAATAGGATCTCGTGTGGAATAGCACAAGGATGCTCTAGGACCATATTGTATGGTTTGCCAACGATAATCCGTGGGCTAAACGCTAAACGTAGACTACTAGAAGGGATAAGTACCGTATAAGCTCTCTCTATAGGTCTCTTTACACCCAGTAATCCTAATTGGCCATTTGCTGTAAGAGTACATGCTAAGATCTTAGCTTTATTAATTGCCTCCCAATTACCAGCCCCTATTATAAGATCAACATCAAGTCCGAGGATATTGTCCCGGCTAGGATTTATAGCCTCTATTCTAACAAGTCTTTTAATTTTATTGATAGTGTTTGTAAGATATTCATCTCCATTAACAACTAGTACGGCACTAAGATTCCTCCTAGTCCACCACATAGTATCTAATAGATTCTCATCAACGAGATTTATCCTAGGTACTTTATGGAAAATATAGCTTGTCAAAAGCTCTTCCTCTAGTTCATGTAGTTAATATAGGCTCACATATATAGGTTAGGGGAAGAGTTAATTAGGAGAACCCCAACATATAGGGCTTCAAGGTTGTACGTACATTATGGGGGATGAAGAGGTTTGACGCTTAACAATAAGGTTCGTAAAATAATTGTCTACGTAATCCTAGGTCTTCTTGTAGTACTAGGAGTAGTTAACATGGCGTCACCATTACTCCTACGTGGAGACATAGATCTATTTGGTAATGACCCTTGGATAGAATATTGGTTAACAAAATACCTAGTAGAACATGGTATAACTGCTTGGTGGAGTCTTAAACCACCTAATCCTGATGTAATGGTATTCTGGTATCCGTATGGAAGAGACTTTACTACATCTGAACACCCTGGAATACCTATGTTTGCAGCATTAACGTACCCCATAGGACAATCGTTAGGGTTAAGTATTAAGGAATGGGTAGCTGTTACTCCAGTAATCTTTGGAGCTATAGCCATAGTGGCAGCATTTCTACTGGGAAGAGAAATATTCGGTAACGATTATGTAGGACTAATATATGCAGCGTTTATGACAGCATTAGCTTCAGGTACAGCTAGAAGCTTTGTGGGATTTGTTGAGAAACAGGGATTTGGCGTCGCCTTAATACTATTGGCAGTGTTCTTTTACATGAGAGCACTTAAGAAGAGAAGCTGGGTAGAGGGACTAATATCAGGAGTCTTCGTAGGTTTAACTTTCTGGTTCTGGGGAGGCTATGTATTCATATACATGCTTATAGCCCTACACATGGTATTACTCCCACTTGTCAAAAGAATAGGCAAAAATGACCTTAAGGTATTATCAAGCGTTACAGCTACATCGTATCTGGTAGCATTAGCTTACGGCAATCCATTAAGTTTCCTCAAGAGCGAAATAGTACTTGGGATGCTAGCTGCACTAATACTAGTATATGTAGCAGCGTTCATGAAGAATAGAAAATACTACCTCATGCTACTATTTGCTTTAGGCGTAGGTGTCATAGTAGGTGTAGCATTAGATATTATCACAGTACCTGGAAGAGTACTCTATGCTCTAGGAATTGAGAGTCATCAAGCCCCCATAGTAGCAACAGTAGCTGAACATGCAAGACCAGAGGGAATAGCGTTTGAAATGTATATTGCGTTACCATTAGTTGTCTTAGGACTATTGTACAGCATATACAAGCTTATAACAAAACCCGACGAGAAATGGTTGTTCATAACATTTGTTGGAGCCTTGATGTTTTATCTATATACACGTATGGCTTACCTATCTGAAATAGGTATAGCATTTGCACTACTACCAGCACTAGCTGTAACCCATTGGGCTATTACTACACTACAAAAGACACCTAAAGTTAGAATAGGTAGTTTTACTAAAATACTAGCAGTACTAGTTCTTGGGCTAATATTATTATTCATACCACATGCAGCAATACTAACTTTTGCAAGTCGTAGCAATGTTAACTTAGGACTAGATGTCTTCGGTAATGCATGGATAGATATGCTTGAATGGATAAAAGAGAATACACCAGAAGATGCTGTAATAGTTACGTGGTGGGATTATGGCTATTGGATAACAGTTAACACTGGTAGAGCAACATTAGCTGATGGTGCTACTATAAATGGAACACAGATATGGCTTTTATCGCAAATAATGATGGGTAATGAATCTCATGCGGTAGAAATTATGGAGAAGTACTTTAAGTTAGAACCGAATAAGACATACATATTAGCATATTATTATGCTATAGCAGTAAATAATACAACACTACTAGTGTTACCTAATCAAGGAGACATAGGTAAAAGTAATGCAATGTTATTCATAATGAATGGTCCTAATGGTCCAGGACCTACAAACCTAGAAGAATATGCTAGGACTTTCAATAACGAAATCTTGCCAAAATATTGGTACACGTTATATTACCAGAATAGATTGATACCACTTACACCGAAATGGGATATGCCTGGCAATAGATTACCATTACTCTATAAGCTAGTAATAGATAGCGTGTATGAATTAGGATATAAATTCGTATACCAGGATCAATATGGTAGATTAATACCAGTGTTTAGGCCAGTACTACATTACTTTAAGCCAGCACACATAAGCATAGACCAGTTGGGTAAGACAGCAACGGGATTACCATATTATGTAATAGTATTCCTTTACCAATTTACTGGTAAAACAAGCACATCAAGCTAATTCCCGAGGGTACTCACCGTTTTTAAACTTCCTTTAACTTTGTTTTTGCAGAAGATAGGTAGACATCAAGGGTGCTAAGGACTTGGTAGGTAAGATTAGCTATAAACTTCTACAGGAATACGTCTTTAATAAAATAGGTGTCCGTAGGAAAGAAGTACTCGTAGGTCCTGGTATAGGTGAAGATGCGGCAATAATAGATTTTGGTGATAAGGTTTTAGTTATTCATACAGATCCTATTACAGAAGCCGTTGAAAGAATAGGTTGGTTCGCAATAAACATAGCATGTAATGATGTAGCTGTTCGTGGTGCAAAACCTCTATGGGTCTCAGTAACTATACTATTACCTGAAGGTTATAGTAAGGAATTACTTGATGAGATAACTAGGGATATAGATGAAGCCGCAAAAAATCTTGGTGTAATGGTTATTGGTGGTCATACAGAGGAAACTCCTAGACTTGATAGACCTATAGTTATTGTAACAGCTATGGGTATGGCATCAAAGAGTACTCTTGTAACAACAAGTGGTAGCAAACCAGGAGACCTAGTTATTATGACTAAGACTGCTGGACTAGAAGGTACAGCTATTATAGCTAGAGATTTCCGAGGCCTTCTATTAGAGAAAGGTGTTAGTGAGGAAGTTATTAATAGAGCTGCAGAAATGTTATGGGATATAAGTGTTGTACGTGAAGCATTATTACTCGCATGGCTTGGTGCTACTAGTATGCATGATCCTACTGAGGGAGGGATCCTAGGTGGGTTAATCGAAATGAGTATTGCAAGTGGTAATGCCTTTAAGATATATGAAGATAAAATACCTTTAGCAGAAGAAACTAAGATCATATCAGAAGCATTAGGTATAGATCCATTAAAGCTAATAAGTAGCGGGGTATTACTAGCGACTATACCTAAAGATAAAGCTAATGAAATACTAGAGTTCCTAGAGGAAGCTGGAGTAAAAACATCGGTTATAGGAGAAGTTGTCGAGGGTAAGGGAGTATATCTCGTTAGACGGGAAGGGATTGAGGTGTATCAAGACTTTGTTGTAGATGAGATTGCTCGGCTCTGGAGCGTAGCTGGAACCCAAACCTAGAAGCTACTAGTTTATCTAAGTCCTTAGTCTTCCATCTAACATATAGCAAGAATAGTTTCAACATTGCCCTAGCTAATACATACTGTGATCCCCTCATATAGAAGGTGTTCATTATATCATAAGCCCATCTGAGAGAATGTTGTAGGCATTTCACCATAACCTCTACATGTGCTTCAGTTACATGTATGTCTTTGAACCAATCTTTATTCTTGAGAAACCCCATAGGTACAAAGAACATTGGCACTATAAGACTTCTGTAATCCTTAAGTCTATCAAGTAGTTCGAGCGTCGCCATGACGTCTTCTTCTTTCTCCTCAGGTAGTCCTAGGATTATTGTAGCTGCAGGTACTATGTGATTCTCATGCATTATCTTAAATGCTTCCTCGACTACCTCAGGCCATTGTTCAGCGGGGAATGGTGCTGCCTTAGCAGGCATAATTATCTTTGATAACCTAATAGAGCCGGTTTCTATTCCAACTTCTACTCCGAGATAGTCTTGATCTGTATGACTATATATGTAGTCTGTTAGCTTACTTACTAGTTTATGTTCCCTTTCAGCATAGACTATAGCAGCTAAGCTAGCGTGACTCCATGCTAATCCTTTATAATGTCTTAGTACTACCTCGTGTAATTTGAATAGAGGCTCAAGTCTTGGTTTCACGCCATCAGCACCATATAGTAATACATCTTCACTATGGAGTATACCAGCTTCTACACCATTTCTTACATTAACTATTACCTCTTTTTCAATCATATCTAGTGGTATCATACGTAAAGGCCTAAGTGTTACACTACAGAATTTGCAGCCGCGTGGGCATCCTCTCATAATTTCTACAAGGCCGTTAACACTTGCGCCTTTTATAATAGAAATCTCCTTTAAGCTTGGACTATCCCTAGGACCTGCATATACATATCGTGGTAATGGTTCATCATTTAATGCTCTTTCAACTAGATCAGCTATAAGCTTTTCACCTTCACCATCAAATACTGTGTCGACTCCCCACTTTACCCAGAATTCTTCATTCCAAAGCCATTGCCATGCTGCTGGTCCACCAACAATTATCTTTAATCCACGCTTCTTAGCTTCTTTTATTTCAGGCTTTTCCATTAAAGCTATGAAGGACTTACGGTTAACCGGTTCTCTTCTAGTGATAAACCACCATTCACTACTTGGAGGGCCAAGAGCAAAGTAATCATGATGACTCAGTAATAATACCTTAGCATGCTTTAGATGAAGATGTAGGTAGTCAGGATCTATTATAGCTGCTTTGAATCCTTCATCTATTAGTTTAGCTTCGATTTTTCTTAAACCATAAGGTGCTTGCCAAGGTCTACCAATACTATCAACCCTCATCTTAGGACAAGCTAACCACATCCATAATTTTTCAGGTAATCCTATAGCAGGGCCTGTGGCCATAAAGCCTATGAATTCTTTACCATGATGATTACTCATCATGCACCTATCAGTAGTTAGTACTATATCGAAGCGTTCCACGATACACCCACCTTATGCTATAATCCTAGATTTTTCTACAATCCCTTCTAAAGGTGTAGTATAAGTCATTACAAATATACGTGTTACGGACAATAAACCCTAGTAGACCCTTATGAACAAATGGTTAACACTACCAATTCATCAGAGTTTTATAAGCGGTAATACTATATTTTATCTTTAGAGAGGGATTATGGATATGGCTACAGTAGCAGAGCAAGCATTAGCAGAGATTGTATCGAGTGAAGAAAAGCTTAGTGAGAAAACAAAAATGCTGCTAATTAAAGCGGCTAGAATACTGATTGAAGCAGGATTTATTGATGAAAAACACGTTATCGAAGCCTACTTTTTATTAGTTAAAATGCAGAGAAAAGGAGAATTAGAGTATCCAGTAGACTATGAATTTACTAGAAAAGCATTAAAGTTGGCATCAATACTAGCTAATAAACTATCTAGTAAGGGGTTTTCGGAAGAGAAATAATTACTGCAAACCTATAACCCATATCAATAAGATCAAGAATATCTGGATCTATACGTAGGATTATGTATTTCTCCTTTAAGCAATCCACAACTTTACAATCCATAATTCTAGTTCTACTACTTAGTTCCCTACACTTAGCTTCTGCTTCTTCCTTCGACTTAAATAAATCATATATTACTTGTAGAGGCCCTTGTAGGTTTCTACTTGATGTTGGACCTAAAGGTCCTGTACCACTAAATATAATTGACGACAACAATCCCAGCCTAATAGGTATTATTGGGCATCTAAGTTAAAACGTACTCTAAGGACCCTAAGAAGTTTTCTGAGGGGTTACACTTGGAAGCAGAGATACTAATTGTAGCTGCATTCGATCACGAAAGTGATCAAGCAGTTCAAGTGGCTTGGAAGGTAGCTGAAAAACTTAGAAAAGATTATGGCATCTGGGTTATGGTTCGAATAGATCAAGTATGGATACATGATCCTATAAAAATAAATGAGTTGAAGATACCTCAGGTATATGTTAATGGTAAACTCTTCTTTGCAGGAAGAGCTCCTCGTGAAGGGGATCTCATAAACGCTGTAATGACCATGTTATGGAGAAACGAGTTAGAGAAAATGACTGCACCAGCAGCTACATTAGCAAATCAACCTGTATTTATGGATGCTGTACCAGTAACAAGTATGGGGTAAGGTGTCCCACTTACCCACATTTAGAAACAATATACAGTATATATGATGCGTTAAGATAACAGTTAGAAATATAAGCTTCAAAACAAAATATTATATGGGCTGAGCGGCTGACCCGAGGCACTATACAGTACCTTTATGGGCGTATGGTATTTTTGGACATCCTGGATACATGGGCATCTCATGGAAGCAATAGGATCCAACGAAGAACTAAGATGCCAGGCATACGACTGAGAATACCGACAACTCCCATGTTAAGGGATATGTACTAGTACATGAACACGTATTAATGAAGACATGGTACACTATCATAAGTTACCAATTTAAGCTCCTTCAACGTAGAATACAGGATAATACATGAACCCCAATGGCAGAAGCCATTGGGGATTGAAGTGCGCCTCGGGTTAGCCGCGATGAAGCCCCTTAATCCTCTAAACCCTTAAATCAAGCATACTATGGCACTATGAATTGTTTTGAATCTCATGACTGTTTATGACATTTGTCGTTGTTTCATTTTCGACTATTAATAATTGCATGTACCTTCTTTCTGTGGAGTCTCCTTAGTTTTTCCCTATCTTCTCTTACAAGGGTATAGTACGTATATACTATCTCTGTACTTTATTATACTTCTATGAACAATAATTACTTTAACCATAGAGATGCCCGAACATGTACATTAGGATAAAGTTTAGGAATATTTCTAACATACTATAGGTGAACTCTCCGATGAGGGTTATAGAGACCCTTAAAGTGCTGGGTCTCCCTGAGGAGGGTGATGAGCTTTTAAAGTTTCTGAAAGCATTTCGTGATTACGCACAGTACGTTATAGACCAGATATGGGATGAGAGAAACATACCTTCAATAAAGATACTACACAAGATGTTCTATAGTGAACTAAGAGGTAGAGGTTTCCGAGCACATCATGTGAAGCATATATACCGCTATGCTAGGAACATCGTTAAAGCAGTAAGGAGAGTTGGAGGAAGTAAGCCAGTATTAAGGAGATTAACAGCTAGGATAGATAAATACGACTATAAGCTAGACCTAGAGAAACAGGAGCTGATAGTAAAGGTTCTTAATGGAAGAGAGGTTAAAGTGAAACTAATAGGAGCTAGAGAAAGATTTATGAAGTACATAGATTGGAGTAACTATGAATTTAACGCTAAAATATGATAGCCCGAGGTTATGGGTATGTATCGAGTTTAAGAGGAAGGTTAAGCAGTACACTCCAAAAAGCATCATAGCAGATGATGTAAACTTCGATAACGTTACAATGGTTCTCATGAAAGGTGAGAGAATAGTTAAGGTTAAGAGGTTTAAGTTCCCGTTAAGGAGGACATTAACTCATAGGATTTGGATTGAGAGAATGCAGAAGCGTTATCCAAAACAGTGGAAGTGCATTAAAGGTATAAGGGAATCTATTAGAAAGCATGGTAGGAGAGCAAGAAACATAATTAATGATTCATGCCATAAAATAGCAGATGAAATAACAGATATAGCAGTTAAACATAGGGGCATGATAGTAGTTGAGAATCTTAAATTACGTAAAAGAGAATGTAAAGAGAAATAATACCTTTAACAAGAAGCTATCACTATGGGCATACTGCAGGCTCCTATCCTA
>CAYUVB010000011.1:14047-35056 GCA_964448055.1 uncultured Desulfurococcales archaeon
GATGAAAACTATTATAAAATATCATAAAACCTGAACCCCTTATATTCTAGGCTATATACTAGAATCATATGGTGTAACGGTTTTTGGATGAGATAGTTGTTGTGGGAGGAGGACTTACTGGAATCATAGCTATACGTATATTAAATAACCTGGGTTATAAACCAATATTAATTGAACCCGATTACGTTCTTGGAGGTTTAGCGAGAGGAGTAATATTAGGAGATAATGCTATAGATGCTTTCCCTATATTCCTAGAGGATAAAGATTTAGATAAATTAAGGGAGATAGGTTTCGAAATAGATGTAATTGAAGTAGACCTAGTAAGTAATATATTAAAACATGGTCCGCTTAAGGCTAAAATGTGGGGTTATCGAAGAGGAAGCGAGAATCTTGTAAAAGAATTGGAGGATCCTTGGCCTCTACACTGGAGGAATAGAATGCTTTATCCAAGAGATGGCTGGTCAAAGCTTCTTAGTAAATGGGAAAGCGTGCTCAAATTTAAGTGGGTTCATGAAGGACTTAGAAAAGTAGACCTTGGTGGAAAGAAAGCTAAGACCTATCATGGACAACTAATTAGTTATAGCAAGCTCTTATATACACTACCACTAATTGATGTGAAAGACAAGATTGGTATAAACCTGGATATTAAGCCTAGGTTCTGTCACATGATAGCTATAAGTATCTTAGCTGAGGGCAAGCATCCATTTGAATGGATTATAGGTTATCATGGAGGAACAGCTATCTTACCTCACACAATAGTTTATACAAGCAAACTTGTAGGAATAGAGGATTACCATAGCATATCCGCTTTAATAAGCTATGAAGGTGAAGGATTACCAGCAGGATTCCTAGAGCAAACCATTAGTAGATTAAAGAAAATGAACATCATTAAGTCAAGTACATTACTAGAAAGAGTATATATAGCTAAGTATGCTTGCATAAACACTAATGATGTAGACTCTACAATACGTAAGAGAGTAATTGAAGAATTGAAGGATAAAGGTATTATCTTAGTAGGTAGACGTGCGTTATGGAAGGAGATGAGTATAGGTGAACTAGTTGAGAATGCACTAAATCAAATAGTATCTAGTCTCTAAAAACAGGTTTAACCTCTTTTACTGGTACCTCTTCTGCCAGTAACTCTACTTCTTCCCTAGTATACCAGTGCATAGTCTTAGTAGATCTTAGTACCTTTAATCCAGCAGCAATTGTAGCATAACGTGCTGCCTCCTCAGGTTTGTATCCTTTTGAGTAATAGTATGATAGTACAGCAGTATAGACGTCACCTGCACCTGTTTCATCTCCGTGGTAGATCTTTGGTACACCTATATGGTAGGCAACTCCATCATAAGCTATAATACTTCCACGTGGACCCATAGTTAATGCTACAATATTGGTGTATTCTGATAACTTTATTGCTGCTTCAATAGGCTCCTTACTAATACTATTTGCTTCACCTTCCTCTACGTGTATAATATCAACTATTCCTAATTCATCTAATAGACCATGATTCCATTTATGATATACTTGTCCATCAGATTCTATAACCCTTATAAAGCCTTGTACGTCTACCACAAGTATTCTTGTCTTTTTCCTGATGTACCCTAAATCCTCTAAGGATATTTCACCTGCTACTGGGCTAACAATGGATACTTCTACATTACCTAATACACGGTAGCCTTCTTCTATTTTTATCTTAGGGCTACGTGATAACAATTTCAGTACTCTTGTCTGTAAGTCAAGGTACTCTAATACGAATATCGTTGTGGGCGAATCCATTGAGACAAGGCTAAGATCAACACCTAGTTTTCTAATCTCCTCTAATACATCTCTAGGATAGTCTTGGCCAGCATATCCTAGTACATATACTTTAGCACCTAGTAATGCTAATGCTATGCTTGAATAATATCCTGGCCCTCCAGGTCTTTTAGCACCGTCTACATGGTCTACAGTAAAGTTGCCTACCACCACGTACAATGAGGATATCACCTCCTAATGGGTATGGGAGAAAAGGTATCGTAAAAGTAAGGGTTAAGGTGTAAAATAAGTTTTACCCTTCCTCTTCTTCTTCTGTTTCTTCTTCCTCCACTTCAGTTACTACTTTCTTCTTTCTATACCATGTACCTTGTGCATGGGCTATAAGATGCCATATTAGATCATTAAGGCTAAAGAAAACATTAATACCTTCTTTAGGTTCAAGACTCGTAGTTTTGCCTGGGGGACAATATTCATCTACATTTCCACATATGGGGCACATTATGAATCCTGACTTCTCGTCAACACAAGTGGTTATCTTTATTCCTTTCCAGGTAAGTGTTTTTCTAACCCACCGAGGCTCCCATACTAAAGACAGCTATGTTCACCTCAGGGCATTCTACTAGCCTATAGTTATTATTGTACCATCTACTGGTACTATAACCCTTCTACCACTAGCTCTCCTAGCTTCATCTTCTGCTACATGCATTATATGTATTAATGCTATTATTTCTGCATTTTTGCCCACGTCTATTGCTTCCTTAACAGTACTATGTTTGGTTTTAATAGCTACATCAATCATATGTGAAGGCATGCTGGCCTCATGTAGTAATAGTTGTGCTTTTCTAGAGAGATCCCTAATGATATCAGTAGGTCTAGTATCAGCTGAGTAAACTATACGAGTACCACGTGATTCTATAGAGTAGCCTAAAGTAGGTACACTATGGTCTACGGGTATGGTTTCTACGATAACATCGCCTATCATTAACTTGTTATAGCTTACATCTAGTCCTATGAGCTTAGGTTTAGGTGCATTTCTAGGACCAGTCTTCTCAATTATTATTGGTATGGCTTCTATAGCTCTTTGTGGACCATATACTTCTAAATTTTTGCTACATTGTTCCTCGAATTGCATATTTAGTAAGCCGGTAATTCCTAATAAGTGATCGAAATGTTCGTGAGAGATGAGTACTGCATCGATATCACATACACGGAAGCCTAGACTTCTTATTTTGGAGTCAACTCCGAATCCAGCATCAATGAGTATTATGGTATTATCTGTTTCAATTAGGTAGGCTGGATATCCTCTTTTCTCATATGATCCTGCTCCACCTGTTCCAAGCATGTATACCCTTATCAATGATTAATGCACCTGAACAATTGCTTATTGTATCTTTGTACAAGTTGCTTCTAGAATTCGTATTGCATCCTTTATTTCAGGTAATCGTGGAGGCCATGATCCATAGATTTCTTTTAATATTATGGGTACCATTTGTGGTGCTATAATTCCTCTTTCAGTAATTAATGCGTCAATGTATTCTGGTGGTGTTACATCCATTAATGGTACATATGCCTTAAATTTCTCTCTACCTGTTAATCCTAATAATGATGGATCTCCTTCAGGTATTTCTACTAGTTCGCCAAAAACAGTTTCGACACTGAATTTATATGTTCCAGCTGCAACGAATACTCTAACACGTGCTTCCCTAGCAGCAAGAGCTATATTACTTGTACCAACCTTACCTATAACAGCTCCGTTAGCAGCTATAGCTTCTGCTCCTACTAGTACCCTTGTTACATTAGGCATGACATATCTTACAGCAGAATCTACTATCAATGTAACAGGTATGCCTAACTCCCTTAGTGCAGAAGCCATCTTAAGTCCTTCACCACCTGGCCTTGACTCGGTAACATATGCTTCAATCCTCTTGCCTAGTCTTAATGCTTCACGTATAACTTCTAATACACTTCGACTATAACTATGTGTCAATATAATCTCTTCTTCCCTAAGTCTACGTGCACCTATGGTAGCTAGCTGTCTTGTAGCCTTTTCTGCTTCCTTTATCTTCGTTTCTATATACTTATGAATAGCTTCCTTTAATTCTGGAAGTTTAGAGCCCTTATTTATTAGAGTATCAACTTGTAATAAAATATCTCTTAATGTATTAACTATCATTGCAGAAGTAGGTCTAGCTCTATAGATCTCGTATGCAACACGCGTAACTCTAAGACAAAGCTCACGTACACTACCTGCACTATCAACAACGCTTAACAAATAGTCTAATGCGTTGACAGCAGCCTCTGTTGACCCGGTAACATATGCTATATGTGCATAATTTGTCGACATAATAGTTCACCCATGTGATAGGATCGAGCCCTAGTATGGATAACTAGCATTCATAGCCCCTTATATACGCATGGTATCTGATCTCGATATTACCCCTAGTAATACGTAAGCTAAAGAATAGCATATAAAGTGTTGTAGTAAATATTGGTTTGAAAAGACTTGCGCCACAATAATACCCGATTGTTTAGTGTCAAATCTTTAAAACCATATCCATAATATGAGGACACTATGCGGGGACTAGAGTAATGCCTACATACGTTGACTCTGGAACAGAGAAATTAATCAAGTATCTTGTAGTAAAGGTGCTTGCTGGCCATGGTTATGCTGTTCAAGCAGTATATGAACATATAGTTAACGAGGTTAGTCCAAGTATATTAGCACATAGATATGGTATGAGTAAGCATCAGCTTAGGGGCTATACGCAAAGAGTTATAGAGAAGACAGGAAGTGAGTGGCGTGCAAAGGCGTTGCTAAGATTACTAACACCTTACATTCTTAGAGTTAAACCTATAATAATATTCTATGGCAATGGTAAAGCTTACTGTAGTTATTGTAGAGAGGAAATAAGTATAGCTAAAGCGGAAGACCATGTACGACGTAAACATAAAGATCTTGTAACAGTTATTATGAGGAAGATATTACACGAGGTAATGGCTCCAAGGAAAATAGAGGCCAAACAATACTTAGTTTGAGTTTAAAAATTACACAAAAATACACTACATCATACTTGATAATACATTCATATCCATATCGAACTCGTTATGTATCGAGCTTTACCTTGGATAATAAGTATCCCTTACCATAAGTATTGATTACCTCATCGGACTCTATTAGTTGATCTAGTAGATCCTCTATTATTAGCTTGTCATCCCTTTCATAGGGTAAACCGTACCCTCCACCACCAGCTGTTTCTATTACTACTTCGTCTCCGTATTCTACCATAACGGTATCTTTGCTTCTCAACAATATCTTCTTCCCATTTCTCTTTACTACATAGTATCTTGCTGGTTTCCCTGGTTTTCCTCCAAGAATTCCATGTGGACTATACTTCACTCTTTCACCTATGACTGTTACTTTTGCTTGTGGTGCTAGGATTTTGAATGAACGTATAACGCCCATTCCTCCTCTCCATTTGCCTGCACCACCACTGCTAGGCCTTAGCTCGTAACGTGTGAATAGTAATGGGAGTTCATGTTCTATTACCTCTATGGGCGTGTTCATAGTATTGGTCATGTTGCAGTGTGTAGCGTTTACACCATCTAAACCTTTCCTACCACCATACCCGCCAGCTATTGTTTCATAGAAAGCCCATGTCTTCCCTTTCTCATAATCTACTCCACCTATTAATAGGTTGTTCATTGAACCACATGATCCTGCAGGGACTCTATCAGGTATAGCCTTTGCTAATGCTAGATACATTGTATCCACTATTCGTTGGGCGGTTTCAATACTAGCTCCTACGGGTGCTGGATAATGTGCATATACTATAGTTTTTGGTTTAGCTTTAATTTCTACTACTTGGTAGAACCCATCGTTTACTGGTAGTTCGGGATCTAGAATAGTCTTTAATGTAAATGTTGTTGAAGCTATAGTTACGCCGAATGGTGCATTAAGTGGTGCAGGAACTTGAGGCGAGGAACCTGTATAGTCCACTATAACTCTTTCCTCCTTCTTGATAATCCTTACATGGATTACCGCGTCGCCTTCAAAACCGGGATCTTCTAGGTAATCTTCAGCTTCTACATCGAAATCTGGTAGTTTTCTAACTCTATGAAGAGTTATCTTCCTAGAATAATCTATTATTTCGTTGAACGCCTTGACTGTTGTCTCATAACCATACTTATCCACTATGCTTAGTACTTGTTTTCTACCAGTATCCATTGCAGCTATTTGTGCTTTAAGATCACCAATTATAATGTCAGGACTACGAACATTCGAGAGTATAAGTTCTAGTAAATCTCTTCTTAAACGTCCTCTTTCCATAACCTTTATAGGTGGTATTAATAGTCCTTCCTCTAAGACCTCTATTGAATCACTTGCTATACTCCCAGGTACCTTACCTCCTACATCAACATAGTGGGCTTTACTAGCAACATATCCCAACAATTCTCCATCATAATATATTGGCGCGATAGCTAGTACATCGTT
The DNA here is from genome assembly GCA_964448055.1 of uncultured Desulfurococcales archaeon. Lineage (GTDB taxonomy): Archaea > Thermoproteota > Thermoprotei_A > Sulfolobales > WANQ01 > WANQ01. The sequence goes on from CAYUVB010000011.1 coordinate 20,298, forward strand.
TAAGTGTGTACCAGCTATGTACGGGTTATTTGTTATTAGAACATCTCCTTCCTCTAGCTTCAACCCCTTCTTAGTTATATATTTCAATGTCTCTTTTACTCCCCAGGCCATTGATCCGAGATGAGTTGGTATATGTTCTGCTTGGGCTAGTACTCTACCTTCTGAATCAAATATAGCACAGCTATGATCCATTCTCTCCTTAATGTTTGGAGAATACGCTGAGTTCCTTAACCTTATACCCATTTCCTCTGCAATATATTCTAAACTACGTGCTATTACCTCAATTGTTATCCTATCAGAACCCAATGTTTACACCCTTTCCAGTTCTATCATATCATAAATGTTTACCTTGAGAATCCATCTAGGCGGAACAACTATAGTTGAATCATATTCTTCTACAATGCATGGGCCTTCAACTATACTGCCAGGTCTAAGTTTATCCCTAAGATATACTGGTGTGGTTGTCCATTCTGTTTCTTCGAAATAGGCTTTCCTCATACTATATGCTTGGTCAACCTTAATGTTTTTCTCGTTATATGCTTTTGCTACTGCTATCTTAGGCTTCTCTACTAATCCTATGGCTGTTATCTTTACGTTAACAATTACTATATCTTCTTTACCAGCATCGTATCCATAGACGCTTCTATGCTTCTCTATGAATCTATGAGCTAAATAGTCTATAGTTTGAGGTAAGATGGGTCTTGGTACTTCTATTGTTAACTCATATGATTGTGAACGGTATCTTACATCAGCATATCTTAGGATTAGTATTCTTTCATTATCTAGTCCTTTTGATTTAAGATGTTTAAATGCTGTCTCTTCTATTGCATTATAAACTTCCTCTAATTCGTGTGCTATTACTTCATCAAGTCTCCTCATTAGTGACCTCTTGTACTCATAGCGGTAATCAGCTAGTAGTAGACCTAATGCTGAGAATAGTCCTGGAGTAATCGGTACTATTATCTTTTTTATACCCAGCTCTTCAGCTAGTTCAGCTGCATGCATTGGCCCTGCCCCACCATAGGCTATTAAGGTGAAGTCTCTTGGATCATAGCCTCTCTCAACTGTTACTATTCTTGCTGCACGAGCCATTTCCGTGTTTGCTATTCTTATTGCGCCATATGCTGCTTCCTCTAAACTCAAACCTGTTTTCTTTATTATTTTGTTGAATGCTTTTAAAGCCAGCTTCCTGGATAACTTTATTCTTCCACCAGCTAGTGTATCACCTAGTCTACCTAGTAGAAAGTTCGCATCAGTTATCGTAGGTTCGCTTCCCCCTCGGCCATAGCAAGCTGGCCCGGGTTCTGACCCAGCGCTTATGGGTCCTACACGTAGATGTCCTGCATCGTCAACCCATATTATTGTTCCTCCGCCAGCGGATACTTCAGCTAAATCAATATGGGGGTATCTTACAGGATAACCACTACCCTTAATGATTCTTCCTCTATGTACTTTTCCTCCAACTTCATATTCTGAGGTAACTGTAGGTCTACCATCTATTATTGTTGATACTTTAGCTGTTGTTCCACCCATATCAAAGCTTAAAACTTCTCTTAACTTCATAACTTGCGCTATAAAGGCTGAGGCTACTACACCTGCAGCAGGACCGGATTCTATTGTGGCAACTGGTAATCGTATAGCATCTTCTATGTCTGCGAAACCCCCGTCAGATTTCATTACAAGTAATTGTCCGCTAGATATACCTCTCCTTTCAACTTCTTCTACTAGGTTCCTAAGATATTTTGATATAATTGGCACGAGGACAGCATTAACAACAGTAGTGCTTGTTCTCTCATATTCACGATATTCAGGGTCGACCCGGCTACTTAATACTACTGGAATACCTGGAAGTTCTTCTCTTAATATCTTTTCAACTAGTTCTTCGTGTACTGGATTTGCATAGCTATGTAGTAGTGATACAGCTATGCTTTCAACACCTAGTTCTTTAAGCTTTTTAGCAAGTTTCTTAATTTCTACTGGATCTAAAGATTTAATGATCTTACCATCTGCTCCTATTCTTTCATCGACAGTAAATCTTAGTCTACGTGGTATTAGTGGTTTAGGTTTAGTGAAGAATACGTTGTAGAGTTCAGGTCTTCTTTGTCTACCCATCTCTATTACATCGCGGAATCCTTTAGTTGTAATTAAAGCTGTTTTAGGTATTGTTAAACCTACTTGACCTAAGAACAAGTTCGATCCAATAGTACTTGCATGTACTATTTCCTCGGCAACACATCCTGTTCTTGCTACAAGCTCCTCTAATCCGCGGATAACGCCTACTACAAGATTACTAGGTGTTGATAATACCTTTACCCTATAAATTTTCCCAGAACATTTGTCGTATCCAATTATGTCAGTGAATGTTCCTCCTACATCTACTCCTATACGTAGAACACACTCTTGTTTAGAAGAAGAATTTGTATTACTGCTTGTTAAACCTCACACCTATGCACCGCTCCTAGCCTATGATAAATACGGTATTTAAACTTAATTACTTATATAAGGCATTCCTCTCCCACTTAATTACAATTTTATTTAGAATAATTCTCTCATAATATAATACGAAGTTTAGAGTACTGACATAACATAACCTCTCATAGGGATATTCAAATATTAGGTAAGGAAGCTTAACATTCTACGAACTATATCATGGCGTCTATGGTGGTTTAGCGGAATGTCTATAAAATTAAATGAGTACAATGTCGTTTATAAGAGAGTCCATAGAGGCTATGTTAGAATTGCATTAGTTTTCCCTAGCACTTATCAAGCGAGTCTTAGTAGTCTTGGCTTTAACCTACTCTATTACTTATTGAATAGTTATGATGAGGTTTATGCTGAAAGATTTACCTATGATACTGGGGTACGTAGTATTGAAACAAATACGCCATTGAAGGAATTCGATGTCATCTTAGCTACATTACCTTACGAGTTAACTTATCCTTATTTCCTTAGAATACTCTATGACGCTAAGATACCTTTATTCGTAAAAGACCGTATAAATGAGAAGTATCCGTTGGTAATCGTAGGTGGTCCAGCAGTATCCGGTAATCCTGAACCATTGGCAGAATTTGTTGATATAGTTGTTATAGGTGATGCCGAACCAACGATACCAGTACTTGTAGGGAAATTAGTAGAACACATAGATAGACCTAGAGCGTTATTAGAAGAACTTCCTACCCATATAGGATTTTACATACCCTCCCTAGGTAAACATGAAGTACATAAAGCCTTAACCGAGAACCTTGATGAAGCATTCCACCCGATAAAACAGATACAGAACAAAGAAGTTGAACCAGTTTATGGTAGAGGGTTCATGGTGGAAGCTAGTCGTGGATGTAGCCGTATGTGTAGATTCTGTCTTGAAGGTCATGTGATGCTGCCTAAACGCGATAGAAGTTTTAATGTAATTAAAAAATTGGTTGATGAAGGATTAATTGCAAATAACGTTAATCGTGTAATATTCTATGCATTAAGTTTCTTCGATCATCCAGAGGCAAACAGGATATTGGAATACGTTGTGGAGGAAATAGGTATTGAAGCAAGCATACCTAGCTTAAGACCAGATACATTGAATGATGATAGACTTGAACTCATAGCAAGGGCAAAACAAAAAACATTAACCATAGCACCAGAAACACTAAGTCCCAAAATAGCGAAAATACTTGGCAAAGGATTCAGAGACTCATTCATAGAAGAACTGAGTATAAAGGCCCTAGATAGAGGATTCAAACTAAAATATTATTTCATTATAGGCGTACCGAACGAGACAATAAATGATGTAGAAGAAATACCTAAACTCGTAAACAATGTTGTATCTAAAGCTAAGATAAGGCAGCATGAAGCGATAAAGCTATCAGTAAATCCATTAATACCTAAGCCTCAAACCCCTCTTCAGGGCTTACCATTAGAAGACCCTCAAAGCATCAGCAGAAAGCTCAAGCTTATAGAGAAGAAGCTACCTAAACCTAAAGCAACTTTAGACTATTATTCACCTAAATGGGCTGTAGTGCAAACAGTAATAGCTCAAGCAGATCGTGATATAGCTAGAGTCTTAGCCCTATGGTCACAAACTGATATAGGCCTAGGTTCTTGGAGAAAGGTATTGAAGCAAACAGGGTATAGTATAAAACATGTGTTCCAGTATAGAGAGCCACCTTACCCGTGGAGTCATATTAAGATGAGAGTATCTCTGAGGACTAGCTAATATGGTTCAGATTACGATATAGAATAAATAGAATATTATGCTTTAGCTTAGATTGTTATTTTCTCTTCCACTCGTTCAAGACATGGTAATAGCTTGCTCCATTCATTATTATATGCTATTATACGTCCAGCAATGCTTATTCCAACCTGTCTACTGTTACCCATTTTCTTTACTATTATCTGTCCACGTATATTCTTAAGGAAGTCTATGAGCATGTGCCTAGCTACTTCAGTATTCTTACTACATAGGTATACGTATTGGTTAAGCGTTTTTACTACTAGCTCACTGCAATTACTATCTATTCTACCATAACTTGTACACGCAACTATACATGTATTGGTTAAGTAGTCTATTATTTCTAGTGGTAATTCTAGGTTCTTATATGAAGATAACAATATGCGGGCATAAGCATAAGGTATACCGCTTTCAGCTTCAACAACTATGAGCCTTGTGAGCCGTTTATGTAGCTCAAGGCTGTGAGTTGGTGTGCATACTGTAAGCGATGATATCATTGCTAAGAACTCGCCAGGGTCTCTTAGGTAATGATCATACAGTATACCTGCAAGAGCTTCATAATATTGTGGGCTACGTACATGTGTAAATAGTTTCTTGACAGCGTTACAATCAAGTGAGCCTGGCTCAGCTAATCTACGTTCAACTTCAACAGCCCAGGTATATGGATCTAATTCTACTCTAAATACTTGCCCCATCCTAGCTAGTAATATCGGTAATAGAATGATTACTGAGCCTATTATACCTATGCTTAGCGATAGAAGATATTCTCCGTATACTAATGATGAAATAGACAACACCAATAGCCCTGCTATGACAGGTACTATTATGCTCGATAGTATATTTGGATAGAGGAAACCTAATCTAGACCTATAGTAGTATAGGAATACAGCTGAGCCAACAAGTAAACTTAGACCTATAGTACCTAGGATTTCACTCAAATCTTACAGTACACCTCACATAATACAAGCATGGATAGAGTCTTATAGACCTTAATCCTCTGGCAATCTAAAGCCGCTTAAACGTATCTTACCCCACTGTTTAGCTGCCTCAATAAGCCATCCAGCAAGGATACGTGCAATCCTTCTACGTGCATCTTCTCCTCCAAGTTCAACGCCATATACTTCACGATAAGCTTCCCTAGCTATTTCAGGGTCGACTCTTAGCACATAATAATCTTCAAGAATATTTAGTAGACGCGTAAGTATGATACGTTCTTCCTCAATTAATCGTTCAATGAAGCGGAAATCATCTCTAGACAGCATGGATTTTTCAACAATATCCTCTCTACCACGTCTTCTCGCAATCTCCCAATAACGGAATAGAGGTTCATAATCACTTACGATACTACCATTACCAAGTAGTGGTAGTCGGCGTTTGCTTTCACTCAACTACTACACCAATAATGTTATCTAGGCTTTAAGGTAATTAAGGTTGTATGGATTATACCATAGATAGTCTAATGAATAGTGATGTAGTTGAATGAACTTTATGCTAAAATGGTCTTTTGCGTCATGTATGATTTAATTGTTCCTTTAAGTAGTCATATAGTGCTTTCAGTGTCGTGTTAAACAACTTGCTATTACCATTGGTATTTCTTTTATAATATTGTATTAATTCTTCTATACCCTCAACAAGATCTTCTAAGGCAATGGTATATGCTTCTTCTAACTCGTCATCACCTAGTATATGGAACAATCTTTGCATAGTTTCATCACTTGGATGCATTTGCCCGTTTACGTATTTTGATACTGCTGCAGGTGAAACACCTAATTCATCTGCTAGCTCACGTGCACTACGATTCCTTAGTGCTAACTCTATGATTCTTAATCTAGCTTCTTTACTTAGAAGATGAATGAACTTCACTACTCCCTACGCCCCTAATAAAATATCTTTTATACTCTAAGTGTGTGCCTAAATAACGGCTAGTACTCTTAAACTAGTTCGCTTAAGGTTGAATGAGATTTGAAGGCACTGGTTTTTCAGTATGATGCAAGAGTAGTAGATAAACCTCGTCCACCGGTATCCATGGAACACTTATTAATTAAAGTTCATGCTGTAGCGTTGGATGGGATAGAGAACGCTATTTATGGTAGCTTGTTATGGGTTGAGCCTGGAAGGATTTTAGGAGTAGAGGGTTATGGTAGAGTTGAATTATTAGGTGTTGATGCTGACACCGTCTTCTCAGGAAAACTTGTAGCAGGGTACCCTAAGACTATGAAAGGTATTCCTGGAGTAGATTATGATGGTTGGGCTGCAGAATATACTAGTCAACCTAGTAGTGGTGTTGGCTTGTTACCAGATGATATAGATGATATTATTGCCGCAGCTACAGTGGGATCCGGTAGTATAGCACTCTATGTTGCAGAAAAGAGTGTTGGCAAGAATTTACTAATAATAGGTTCAGGGTATACAGGAGTACTAGCCGCATACTTTGCTCGACATGCAGTTAACATAGGACTAGTAGGAAATGTAGGGAAAGGCCTACGAGGTATAATTAGAGGATTCGTCAACTCCATATACAATTATAGCAAGCTTAAGGAGCTTAAGGGGGAATGGGATATAGTATTTCTTTCAAGTCTTGATGCTAGAGCTAGAATGTATATACGTGGACTTTATGGTACGACGTCAGTAATAGTTCATCCGTGGCTTGAGCTATTATCTACTAGCATAAGAGGGTTAGCACGTATAGAAGTTGCTGGTTGGACCAGAATAGGTGAAGCATATCAAGAGCTAAGAAGAGTAGATGAAGATCTTAGGAAAGAACTTACTGCTATAGTAGATAGTTTTGAAGCAGCATTACCGGTACCAAGAGCTAAGGTAATAGTTAGATTAGTAAAAGAGGAAGGATAGAATTTATGTAGGATTACTTTAATCTAGCTCTTACCTAGTTCTTCCTTTATTACTTGTCCTAGTCTCTTAATACCCTCCTCTATCTTCTCTGGTGTAGGGTAGCTGTAGTTTAATCTCATGGTGTTCCTACCACTGCCATCTACAAAGAATGATTGTCCCGGTACGTATACTACTCCTCTCTCAAGTGCTTTAGGTAGCATGGCCTTAGTGTCTATTTTCTCTGGTAGATATGCAAATACGAACAATCCTCCTACGGGCTTGGTCCATCTAGAGTCTTTGGGGAAGTATTCTTCAAGAGCTTGTAACATAACGTTCTTTTTCATACGGTAAAGTTCCTTAATCCTAGGTAAGTGTCTATCAATTATATCTCTGCGTAGAGCTTCTGCTACGATGAATTGGTTAAGTGTTGGTGTGTGTAGATCCATGCTCTGTTTTGCTCTTTCAAATATACTTATGAGTTCATTCTCAGCTACAATCCATCCTATACGTAGACCTGGCGACAGTATTTTGCTTATGGTCGAGATGTAGATTACTCTACCTTCACGGTCCATTGCTTTAAGATGCTTGAATGGTATAGGCTCGAAGAGGAAGTGACTATAGGGATCATCTTCAATTACTAGGAAATCATATTTTTCAGCTAGTTCTAGCAAGTGTTTACGTCTCTCAATACTCATTGTAACTCCGCTTGGATTCTGTGCTGTAGGCACTGTGTAGACAAACTTCACTCTCTTTCCTGAAGAGTAAATTTCCTTTAATTTTTCTTCCAATACCTCGGTTTTCATACCTTCATCGTCTAATGGTATACCTACAAAGTTTGGCTGATATATTTTAAATACATTTATAGCTGCAAGATATGTGGGTAGTTCAACTATAATTATATCTCCTGGATCTATTAGTGTACGAGCCATTATATCAAGGGCTTGCTGGCTACCTGTTGTAACTAGTATGTTGTCTGGTAAAGCATTTATCATGAACTTGGCCATAAACTTGCTAAGAGCTTCACGAAGTACTCGTGCACCTTGGGTTGTTCCATATTGTAACGCCATTTCGCCATACTCACGTATAACATACGATGCTATTTCGGCTATCTCCTCTTTGGGAAAGCTTTGGGGATCTGGTAGTCCTCCTGCGAGACTTATTATATCACGTGATTCAACAACTTTAAGGAGTTCCCTAATCTCAGAAGCTTTCATAAGACTTGTACGTTTAGCATAGAATCTGGTGAACCCTTCCTTTGACACAGTACTAACCCGATATGTTTTCTATATCCTAGGAGGTATATTATTATTTGTGTTAAGGGTGGGATAACAATACCCATGTGAATTAGGTATTCAATAAGGTCTAGATTTTAGGCTTTATACGTATAGGTATAAGGTGTATGCCGTCACATGATTTAGCAGTAAACCATTCCTTTCCAGTTAGTCCTTCGCGGCAAACAGCATACTCCATACCATGTCTTTTGGCCTCCTCTATTACAGGTTTAAGTAACTTCTTCCGTTTCTCTAAGGGTAAGTACCAGTAACCATGAGTCCATGTTCCCTCAACACGGTATAAACGTCTGAGTTTATCAGATATTTCAGGAAAGCCTTCCATCATACGTTTAAGGTTATCAGGTCTAGCCTTATACGTTGAGGTTACAATGAACTTAACACCAATACTAGCAAGTACATCTATAAGTTCACGTATATCCCTTACATCATCGTTTAAGTACGGTATTATCGGGTCAACTCTAACGCCAACTGGTATACCACCTTCTATTAGACGTTCAATAGCTTTGATTCTATCCCTAGGTATAGGAGCACCAGGTTCAAGTCTACGTGCAAGATTTTCATCTAAAGTAGTAATGGTAATCGTGGCAGCCACATTACCTTTGGACAATAAGTCTATGTCTCTGACAACAATGTCACTTTTAGTTACTATGAGTACCTTGTATCCTCTAGACACTAGAACTTCTAAGACCCTACGTGTAAGGTTATAGTCCTTTTCTTCTGGTGGATATGGGTCACTACTATTACTCATACTTATAGGTACTTGTGGATTAGCTCTTTCAAGATCTAGTAATAGACGATTAATTAAGTTCTTCTTGGGCGTACTCTTACGTACACGAATATAGCTCGTAGCGTAACAGTAAAGGCATTGATGACTACAACCAGTATACGGCTGAAGACTATACTTAAATGGGCAAGTACAAAGTTTACTTCTCCAAGGATCAAATACTGAGATTATATGGCCACGTCCAATATAGGGGCTTTTTCTATTCCTAATCATGTTATGTGGTCACCTATTAGCTTTATTATTGACATACACTATTTGATCAGTACGAACCTCTGCATCAATTTAATGGATTATGTATCGTGATTAATATTAAGCTTTAGAATAGTTGATTCATTACGCTTTAAGTCTTTGCACTAACATCATGTTCCTTATATGCTGCTTCTGAACGTTTTATCAATTCATCGATTTCCTTCTCTTGAATTCTTTCAAGTAGTACCATGTTTACTCTTCCAGTACTGCCTATAGGTGTTTTAGAGAAGTCAAACATTATATTTACGGGTTTCTTTAGCTTGGCTTTAATCCAATCGTTAAAGGCTGATATAATATCCTCGTACTTTAGTTTTAATCGTGGCTCTGTTCTCATAACTAACACTAAATCACTAGGTTCCCAAATCCAAGGATCAATTATTCCACCTAGTTCTAGTGCTTTGAACATACTTGCTAGGTCATCGTACAAGGATGGATTTGTTCCTAAAAGACAAGCTGCTATCCATATCTTAGAATCCTTAAGTCTTGATGCTATATTTAAAAATGGTGAATTATTGCTTACAATGGTAGCTACTAATTCACCTAGCACATCAAATCCTCCTATAATATCTCCATTAATACTTAGTCCACGTAATCTCGTAAGCTTATCGTGGCTAACAATTATTATGGCATCTACAAGGTCTTCATGTACTACACGGGTAAGCCAGGAATAGAAAATAGATCCAACATTTACTGAGATGCTAGGGCTAGGTAGAAGGAAAATAACTAACGCTTTACCATCGCGTATACGTTTTCGGTATTCTTTTAGTATATGATAAGATATGGGGGCTTCTTCCACTCGTTTAAACTCGACAACTATCACTAGTACCTTACAGTAAATACCATGCTCCGCTAACACATTGTGAAGATCGACATGACTAGCGTACCAAGGATCAACAGTTCTAACTGATACACTTATACGCTTATCACAACCAGTAGATAATACCATATGGCTAGAATTAGTGATCCAGTGTTGAACCCTCTTTCCTATTCTACATAGATCTTCATGTAGAGTTATAACAATTACATCATATAATCTAGGTTTGTAATACTCATCGATAAGTCTTACAAGGTCTTCTAGAATGCTAAGTGAAGATTTTTGTAAGTTAAATCACCTATAATCTGGTATTATGTAGAAACCGTGCCCTATATAAAGGATGTTTAAAGAATATTCACTTAGAAATAGCGGGTTAACAACATTGTTTTACAAAAAGAGGAACATCTATAAGGTAGCGTAATCTCTACTAGAGGGTTTTATAGTAGTGGGTAGTATGGTAAACGGCTATAGTAAGAGTTTACGTATAATTGCGGCATTAATATCATTTACTATGATAGTATTGATAGCTAACGTATTACCTAACCCTATTCTCCAGCTGGAGTCCTATGGTCTAGTAATATCAGTTATTATTGGGATTTTAACAAGCTTTCTCGCTTACATGAACCGTAATAATTTATCGGCTCTTATCATAACATTAATGTTAGTTGGAGGTATTACTTATCATGTAGTCTACTTACTTACGTTTGAGGCTTCTTTACCAGAAGGTATTATAGAGGAAAATTCCTTGATTTATGAATCTGTGTCAGACTATACTTTAAGGGTATCTTATGTCTTCATAGTCTTCTTAGTATTGGTGGTTACCCTTGCTATATCATTGTCAGTTAAGCATCCATTAGAGTTAATGTCATTTTGTATTAGTCTTATAGCTTTACTTGTACTAGTAACATCTTATGCCTATATTTCGATGCCTTTACTAGCGGCTTCGTTGGGTACCATTACTTTAATCAAAGCTAAAAGTCTTAAGGGCTTACTAGTATTTACTCTTGTGTATACTTCTATTCTATTACCGGTGAGCATTGCACATCATGCAGTTGATTATGGTTTAGAAAAATCAGATGGAGAACCAATTCAGGGAGTAGTATGTGCTATGAATTACTTATATCAAAGCAACTATCCTATACCATTGTTTGCAGAGATAGAGAAAAATGAGATAATTAGTAGAGAATCTCTTACACTCACGGGAGTCTTTAAGCTAATAACCTATCTTCGTTTTGAGGGTTTTAAGCTTAGGTTAAATAGGTTCGTTAACTTAACCTATCATGAAGTACGTAGTAAACTAGCCTCATCATTAATACCATTTGCTAGTAGTGTATTGGTTAATCGTGGTACTACAATAGTTATTGCACTAGTAAGCATGTATTCTGGGTTAATTGTAGGAGCCCTTCTAACAACATATGTAAGTGCAGTTAAGCAGGACATAGTGCTTAAGGTGCTAAGAAAGTCTAGGAACACCTTAGTGCTAATGATAACGGCGATATCCTTAGCTATCCTACTGATAGTGCTACTATGGATAGGATTAATTCTAGGAGTACACTTTTTCGATATAATGTCATCGATAGGCTACTATTCCCCCATATTAATGAACTATAGCATGGTACTATACAATGGATTATTACTACTAATAACTATGTACCCGTTCTACATATATCATTCACTAAAGACGCTACACCACATAGCCGAGGAATTCAAAGCAAAATATCTTAAAGCTATTGAGACATTATTAAATAGAATAGGGGTGCTAAGAGGCACAATACTAAGGATATCAGATTTGGCCAAAAGTATGCAAGTATATTTTAAAGGTGTAGATGAGGAACTTTCAAGCATAGAGAATGAAATAGCGTCAAAGCTATCGTGGCTTAAACATGCTAAGAGCATAGAGATACTACAAAGTAATTTTAATGAATACCTAAACAGTATATTAAAGCGTTGTAGTACACTTGAAGCACAACTAACCGAAGAACTAAGACATATACTTAAACTAAGACAGAACATGTTAATTAACGCTTTAGAACTTGCTAAGGAGTTAAACATACCAATAGATATACCAGACCATATAATTAAACTAGACATAAATAAAGCATCTATCTCAGAATTACTTGAAACCCTATTAACTCTTAATAAATACATGGTCAATATTGTAGAAGTCTTAATTGAAAAATACAAAGAATTAGGAGAAAGCATAGCCCTCTTAGATAAAGAAGGTGATAAAATTCAGCAAGATATTGAGAGGGATGTAAGTGCAGTCAAGAAGAACTTAGATTATGACCCATATATAGCAGTGGAACTAGTTCTAGAGAAAGTCACTACATTAGGTGAGATATATTACGATAGATTACTAGATCATTGGAAGAAGCTAAGAGAAAAACTACTAAATATCATGAGAGAGTCGAGAAAGATAATTGAGAAAAGCTTATTCATAGAGTATCAACATAGGGAGATTATATTAGAGAAAATAAGATCAATAGAGAAATACCTAAGCGCTGAAGTTGAGAATTTAGGCAATCTCTCCTCCTATGTTGTTAAAACTAGGTTATCACTACTAAAACTGGTAAATACTAACATGAATATTTTGGAAAACGAGATATCGAAAGCCGCAAACATAGTTCAAGTAGATAAATCAGTTATACTGGAGCTCTTACCAATGCAACCTAATCGCATAATGGAGATAAACAATAGGTTAAAAGAATTATCTAACAAGATAGAAACAAGTATTCTCGTAAAGTTAGCAGAACTAATGAAGCAATCGCTCATGTTTTTGGACCAAGTAAGTATTATACGTGAAAGATGCAGTAGCTTTTGGATAGCAAGAGAAATAATAGACAGATCAATTAAGCAAAACGAATGTGTAGAAGTTGAGAAATTACCATTTAGGACAGAACATTCCATATGGATGTTAAAATTATATGCTAAGATGTATAAGATTCATATGGAAATGATAGACGACACCATTCGCTTATGCCCTAAGAAGCAAAAATCATAACTCATACCCATGATTGTTGAGGGTAGACACTATGAAAGAAGGTATGGATAGAGATGCTGGGAAGGTGAAAAGAAAATGCAGATAAAGGCTATAGAGGTTTATGATGCCATTGAAAAGTTGCTGAGAGAAATATATCCGACAATAATAGATGTTGCAAGGTATATTAGGGATAAACCAGACTATGAGAAAGCTATAGGTAAGGCTCAACATTTAGTAATGCTTACCAGCAATGCTATGGGAGTAGTTGAAGCACTTAAGAACTATGATCCATTCAAAGCTCACAAATTACTAATAGAACTCTTAGGGCAACTTTATGATGACTTGGTTAGTCATATTAACTCTTGCCTTTCAGAGGAGTACTTAAAGAGCTTCTTAGAAGATATCCTAAAGATAGGTTTAATCTTAAACATCATTATTGCTAAAGCATATATTCGTGAGAACTATGCTGAAGAATTGGGTCTCTTAAAGAAGCTTGTACAAGATACTCTAGGTATAGATTTAAGAATACCTGATAATCCAACCATAGAACAACTACACGACATACTAGAACTTGTATTAGTAGAAGCTGAAAAGAAGTATTACAAGATAGTTAAAGAGCCTACTCAAGAAATCTCTAAATAAGTAGGGTCGTTGCTTATGAGTATAACTGATAATTGGAGGGAGGGAAATATTGCCGGTAGTGATAATATATCGCATAATTGAAAATATATTAAGGCTTATTTTAAAACCCACACGTAGTCGATTGGTATTTGCAGCATTAATTGTATTAACATTGGCTTTCATAAGTGCTACAGCATTTTACTTTGCTGAAAAGGATTCATGGGCTCTTAGGGGTGAGGAATTAACATTCTTGAGAGCACTATATTGGAGTATTATAACTATGGCTACGGTAGGCTATGGTGACATAGTACCAACAACTGATGCTGGTATGGTTGTAGCAGGTTTTACGGCAGTGTTTGGTATAGCAGCATATAGCCTCTTAGTAGCTATTGTTGCAGAACAGTTTTTGTCCCATATGGTTAAGAAAACCTTAGGGCTGGCGTGGTTGAAGAACATAGACATAGTTGTCATAGGAGATGGAGAAGAGTGTGCTGAAACCATAGCTGAATTGAAGAGAAACATGTCTGGCAAGAGAATAGCCTGGGTTACAAGCGAGCAGCCAAAGATAACTATAGACGTAGATTATGCTGTAGGTAGTTTAGTTGATTCAGAAACCCTTAAGAGAGGAGGTGTTGAGAAGGCCAGGTATATAGTTATATGTCATAGAGATGATTCTCAGAGTATACATATAGCATTACTTGCAAAGAAGCTTAACCCTAATGCAAGAATAATAGTATTAGCTCATTCATCTAAGACGGCTGAGATACTTGAAGCGGCAGGAGTACAATACATTGTACCAGCGACCATAGTAGCACGTGTTCTAGCTAGTATGGTTTTTGAGCCCAATGTAGCAGTACTTGTTAGTGATTTAACAACAGCTAAGGGTGTAAGCGATCTAATAGAGATTCCAGCAGATAAATACGTTGGACTAAAGTTTAAGGATGCATTAATTAAAGCTAGGGAGAAGGAGG
>CAYUVB010000011.1:35156-39448 GCA_964448055.1 uncultured Desulfurococcales archaeon
GGAGCAACATATACCAGTATCCTTGCATTCCTCTTATTAGCATATCTTAACGCTTCTTTAATGCTACGTCTCATAACATCTACTTCTACTCTAACATTATTAGCTCTTAATTTTTGAGCTATCCTTACAGCCATAGCATAATGTTTAAATTCTTTAACCGCTACAAATACATCTAATCCCTCATCAACCTTGATGTTTCTCAATAACCCCTTCTCTTCAAGGAATAGAATTACCCTATCAACTCCTACTGCAAAGCCTGTCGCAGGTGCACCAGGCTTATGGTATAATCCTAGGAGTTCGTCATACCTTCCTCCACCACCTATTGCAAGCCTACTCCATTTCTTGTCGTCCGTTCGAGGATACGCCTCAAACACTAGCCCTGTATAGTATTCAAGACCACGGACAATCGATGTATCGAGATATACTTTATCAACTATATCATATGCTTCTAACAACCTTACTAGGTCTTCATAGAAATCCTTAAGGTTAGGTGCTATATCTCCTATAATGTCTAATGTATCTTTTAGAGGTTTTCTAATGGATGTAAACTCTATTATATTATCTATAGTCTCATCTGGTAATCCTAGTTTTACTAGCTCTTTCTGGAATTCTTCTTCTCCTATTCTCCATCTTTTATCTATTAGTCCTAATAGTTTTCCTCTAAGTTCTTCTCCAATATTGTTCTTCTCAAGATACTTATCCATTACTCTTCTATCAAATAGTCTTATCTCAACATCTACACCTATGACATTATATGACTCTACTAGTAAAGCTATAACTTCGGCATCGGCTTCAACGTGAGGTGATCCTATAAGCTCTATACCATATTGCCAAAACTCTCTCCATCTACCGTATTGGGGTTCATCGTATCTCCATACCCTTGAGAAATAACACCAACGTATAGGTTTAGGTAGTTGTGGATTGGCCGATGCTATTCTTGCAAGTGGTACAGTCATGTCAAATCTTAGGCCTAGCTCACGTCCAGCTTTATCCTTAAACCAATATATCTCCTCGCGAACCTGGGGTCCAGCCTTACGTTCAAGGATCCATAAATGTTCTAGTACAGGTGTTTCTATAGGCTCGTAGCCCCATTTCTCGGCTAAGCTAATCCATTTGTCTCTTAACCAATTAATAACCCTCCAGATGTCTGGTGTATAGTCTCTCATACCTCTAGGTGGTTGAAGTTTCTGTTGCAAGGCCGTGAACACCTTGTAAGGTCAAGGTCTACATACTATTCTTGCCTACAATAGTATAAGTGTAGAATTTTATCTTTATTAGGTCTAAATAACAATAAACATCTATTTAACTCATGTATTACGGGATAAGATAAGTCTATTTTCTCCCAAAGAATTTGTCTAAGCTTAAGGTTTTCTTCTTCTCCTTCTTACCTAGTACAACCTTTTCTATGAATGAATCTCTTACTGGTTCATATACGTACTTGTAGAATTTTTGAGGATCTTTTAGTATGCTTTCTGGAAACTGCTTAAGGTACTCCAGTGCTGCTTTCCACGCCTTCTCATATGGTATAATTGAGTTTATTTTCATTGTAATGTTTTTATCATAGTCTTCTGGTAGTTGTTCTACATCACCCATCATAAACCATCCACGTGGGGAAATAGGTACTTCTTCACCAAAGACTTTTACTAATCTCCAACGTTTCTCTTCACTTGTTCCACCATATTTCACACGATAGTTTCTACCGTAGTACTTAGCCCATGCATAGAATATTGCACGATTTAAACCAAAACTCTTAGCCTTCTCGAGGTCCCCAGTCAACAAGTAGTATCTTGCAGCTTGTAGTAATCCCATAACCTGGAATCTCCCTATAGCCCCTTTACCCTCCTCTTTTTTACCAGACCTATAGCCTAGTCTTGTCTGTCGTGCCCGGAACTCAGCTATACGTAACTCTCCTATTTTCTCTAAAGCCTTCTTGGCGAGTTCATCCGCTTCACCCACAACATGCTTTCTCCATTCTGGGTTATGCTTGTAGTTTCCAAGGGTAGTCCAGTCTATGTGGAATTCATCTAGTTGCTCTGGTTTGAATGTTACTGCTACCCTATTCAATCTCCTATGGATACTTAATGGTACTGTGAATACTCGTTTAGCATCTATCAAGTTTTCAACTTTTAACACACCATTAGTCTCCTTGGATAAGGCTATGATCTTGTCTTTTAGTTCCTCTAGCACATATTCTACTATAGCGTATGCTATATCTAGTGGGTGGTGTTTTGATAGTAGTTCCGGTGAGAAAGCCTTCTCATGGATTCTTACATGTATTCCTTCACCACTCCATAGCAGGTAAACACTCTCAATAACCCTGTGTTTCTCTAGGAACTCTACTATGGTTCTTGCTGCTTCAAGAGTTTTCTCCCAATAATCTATCCTAGAATCTATGTCCCAAAACGGTGTTGTAAATGCAATGTTATCCGCTATCTCGACGCTTTCCTTCCCTTTTACCTCATAGTAAACGTTTATTGTTGCATAGATAGTCCTAGTCCAAGGATAGCTTGTCAATATCCTACGAAGATGTTCTTCACTTGCAATAGTTAATGGTTCACCGCTACGCCAATATCTTGTAAATAGTCTATCCTTACCTTTATAGCCCTCAATACTAATCCATCTATTCCTAGCAAAGTCTACTATCTCTCTTGAAACCTCTTCTCGAAGATAGTATATCCTAGGATTAATGACGCTCACACTATCCCCAATGATAGATCTAATGCATTACGCCAGCCTTATACTCATTTAGACCCAATATACTCATAGCTAACTATATAAGGTAACGTAGAAGCACTATCAATCATGTTACCGGTTATCTGAGAGCATGCCTAGTATAGGTTCTATTTCGTCTAGGTAAGGCTTAGACCATGGTGATTTAATGAATTCTATCGGTGTTGATATATGTTTTATTACACCTTCCTCCATATAGGCTATCCTGTCTCCTAGATATAATGCTTCAACTATATTATGGGTTACATGTATTGCCGTGAACCCTAGCTTCATGTGTAGCTCTCTTAGGAAGCTTCTAGCCTTAAACCTTAGTCTTGGATCAAGGTTTGCTAACGGCTCATCTAGTAATACTAGTTGGGGTTCAACTACTAGTGCTCTAGCAAGTGCTACTCTTTGTTGTTGTCCACCACTTATCTGGTTAGGGTAGCGGTCAAGTATATCCGTTATCTCTAGTATCCCTGCTATCCATTCAACTTTTTCCCTAATAACTTGGCTATCTAGTCCTCTAGCTTTTAGACCATAGGCTATGTTCTCATAAACTGTCATATGAGGCCATAGGGCATAGTCTTGGGGTACTAATGCAAATCCTCTATTCTCTGGTGGTTCATTTGTTATATCTCGTCCATTAACTATTATCTTACCTTTCAATGGTTTTATGAATCCTATCAATGTGCGAAGGAAGACAGTTTTACCTACTCCGCTAGGACCCATTACTACGAAGTACTCTTTATCCCTTACTTCAAGGTAGTCCACTTGAAGTGTAAAGGAGCCTAATTTTACCATTAAGTCCTCAATTACTATCATTTCCTTAGCACCAGTCTAACAGCTATGAATAATGCTATGGACATTAATACTAATGGTATTGATAATGCTACTGCATAGCTTAACCCGTAGGTATTGAACCACTCCATGACTAGTACGTTGATGGTTTTGGGATAGTATGCTACTATTAATATCGCCCCAACCTCGCTAATAGATCTAGCCCAGGATAAGATGAATCCGGTTGCTATCCCTCTAAGACTCAATGGTAGGGTTATTGTCATGAATACCCTGAACTGTGATGCACCGAGACTTCGTGCAACCATTTCTAGTACTGGATCTATTGATTCTATTGCAACCCTAATAGTGTCTATGGCTATTGGTGCTGAAACAAACATCATTGCAGCTACTATTCCCCAAAAGCTATCGTCTACTGCTAAACCTAATCCGCTGGTAAGGAATCCTAAGAGTCCTCTTCTACTGTAAGCAACAAGTACCATTATGCCTGCTACAGCATGTGGTATCATTAATGGCACATTCACTATACTCTCAATGAGTGTCTTGAGGGAGAAACTCTTCCTTGCAAAGAGATAAGCTGTAGGTATACCTACCAATAGTAGGATAAACGATGAGAGAAGACTAGCCTGGATAGTCCTAATAAGTGCTAGCCATGCTTCCCTTGCGAGTACTGGATCACTAATCCAAGCCTCGGATAAAACACCTATATTAGCTAAAGCAAATAATGCAACTAAGGGTATGAATAGAAAGAGGATTAATAATGAGGCAGCTATAGACGCTATTAT
>CAYUVB010000011.1:39548-41134 GCA_964448055.1 uncultured Desulfurococcales archaeon
ACTCTATGATAGAAGTCCTCGTACTTAGGGTTACCTAGGTTTATCTCGTCTGGTAACTCTATGAATTCTAGTCCATGTTGAATGGCTACGCTACGGTACTCGAAAGCATAGTCTATGTTACCTGACTCAAGAAGACCTATGAGATCAACGCTTTTTGGTCTAATAACAAGGTTTTCTCCATGTAAATCTAGGCTTGCAGGTACGTATATGTGGGTAACATTATCTTTTGCTTTAACTCTAATATTCGTATGCCTTAGTACGAGCTTCTCGAGTATACCTGGGTCATTATAGTAAATGCTTGCTAAGGCTATTACGCCTACTGAACGATAGCCACAGGGATCCTTATTTGGATCAGAGAACCCGTAGCGTACATCTGGTCTACTGAGAATCTCGTACCACTTACCTGGGTTCTTCTTTAGTTCATCAGCATACTTAGAGTTCTTAGTGAATGCTAGCACTACTTCATTAGATGCAAAAGCAATGTACCAATCAGCATATTTAGGCACCATGTACTTTGATATGAGACGATAATCAGCGATGACTACAACATCAGCTCTTTTGCCAAGATCCGTTACTTTACGGACAGCTTCAATGCTTCCGCTTGCCTCAATATGTACGTCAACACTAGTTGTATTATAGAATATGCCTGCTAGTCTACTGAGTGGAATCCTAAGAGAACCTGCACAGAATATAATGAGGTTACCTCCACTCGGTGGTGTCGTGGATATTGCTTTAGTTGTTGCCTCTGTTGATGTAGTTGCTGTAGCGGATGCACTTTTCTCAACAGTAATAGGTGTCTTGCTTAGCAGAGTGATAGATGCTACTACTAAAACTAGTACTATCACAACAACGAACATAGCTATGGCATATGTACGTTTAGCCACTATAACTACCATGTGCTTGATAAAAATAGAGGGAAATAAACGTTACGGAAGATAAAACAAGCTATGCTCTCAGTCAACTCTTTAATTCTAGACCCTCTTAACAGGTTCCTCAAGTATGTATATGTAGTTGTAATCAAAAGCCGAAGTTTTAGTCGAAGAGTTCTAGTCCTTGTGTGGTTTACTAAATCTCTGATGCCTTAGCTACTAGCTTGTCATTGGCTGGAGGTACATCGTTATATCAGTATATTGAAACCCCTTCTTGAAGATAATGTACTTTAGGATTAATAGTACTCGATGAGTGTTCTCAATAGGGTATTGTACCCAAATATGTATTTGGATCTAACTAGATTAGCTATGTATTGTTAGGTTTAATCCTACACCACCTTCGCCGTATAATTCAGGGTACATGTGTTCTAGGTACTCTCTTATTTCATCACCACTGCAATGTAACGGATATATCTTCTCAACGTCTAATTTAACTAGTACTTCAACTATACTCTTTATTCTACTTAGCGAAGCACTTGCTAAATGAAAGCCTCCTATAACCATGTATGGCTTAATATTGAACTCTTGTACAGCCTCTCTTACAATATTATCAACACCTGGATGACTACAACCAGTTAGTATTATCAATCCTTTACCCTTAACAATAATTACTAGTGCTTGCTCCCAAGGAGGACCATATAATGGCTTTAATATGTA
>CAYUVB010000012.1:0-14431 GCA_964448055.1 uncultured Desulfurococcales archaeon
CTCTTTCGCCTTGTCTATTAGCTGTTGTGCAGAGACCAGACTTGATGGTGCATTGAAGCGCATACATATTACTGTCCTTGGCGATGATGGAGTAGAATACGTAACTATGTTCGTCCATGGTGGGACTAACACTATTACTAATGTTAGACCTACCAAGACAATACTCTTTATCATCAATAGATCCTATTTAGTTCTTATTTTCGATCAACACTTATAATCTCTAGATTATGACGCATCAGTGTTGTTGAACGAAGGGTTTTATATGGATCTCTTATTATCGGTCAGACTGTACAATACCTAGTACATGTACTAGCACTGGTTCTATAGATATAGCCTTTAGTCTTATCATTTATAGTGTTGGTTTAGGGATTATGGTAGCCTCAATGTGGCGGAATAGATCTGATTGTGTCTGGCTATGGGGGTAATAACTATTCCTTTAGTTTATGGTGCTATAGAATTATAATGGTATGGTTCTTAGGAATTTTAGTAAGGAGAGACGTAATGAGTATCTTCGTTGACCACGACTATAAGACTAGCTTGGGAACGGGGTTCTACGATAGGGTCGAGGAGCTGGGGAAACTAGATGAGTTGACGCGTTCTAGTAAAGTCATAGTGGTATATGGTCCTAGGAATGTGGGAAAAAGCGAGTTGGCACGCTACTGGATTCATAGGAGGAGATTAACTACGGTAAGGGTGAATGCACGACTGCTCCGTGCGCGGAGTCTCTTAGAGTCTATGGGTATCGGGTATGTTGAGGTTCAAGCAGGGGACTCAATTAGAGCATTGACCCAAGAGGCATTAGCACACCTAGGGGTAGGAGCTGGGGTCATGGATCTAGTTCTAGGTATTGCATTAAAAGTTGCTAAAGCCGTTAAGGGGGGTAGGCTTCTCATTTTTATAGATGAGTTCCACGAACTTCCGAAATACAAGAGTGAACACCCTCGTAGCAAGTATGAGGTTGCACTCGAGGATCTAAGGAGTCTTGCTGCACTCATATTGAAGGATAGTGTCTTTGAGAACGTTAATCTCCTCTTAACAGTTAGCGAGGGTTTTATTGCAACGGACTTTGCACGCTCAGAGCTGGAGGGTTATTCTGTGGATTGGATGCTAGTAAAACATATCGACGAGATACATTTTAGAACTCTTTATAGGGAGTATAGTGAAAGACGAGGATGCAGTCTTGGCGAGGACGAGATACTGGGACTTGTTGGTGGTTCGCCTGGTCATTTAGCTGAACTCTGTCCCTTAGATAAGAATGGGCTAAAACGTAGACTCCGAGCATGGATACAAGAGGTTGAGACAGCGTTGAGTCGGGCTAGGAATATCTTGGGTCAAGAGATGCGTAGAGAAGTTGACCCCTTAGAGGTTATTACTATTGCTTCCAAGCTCATGGAGAAACCCATGAAACCTCTTGAAGACCCTATAGCTTACAATGTAGGTCAAATTCTTACTACATACAATATCGTGTACCCTGAGTGGAGCGAGGAAGGAATACACTATAGGCCCCAGTATCCAGTGTATAAAGTAATACTTGATATAGCATTAGAAAAGAATGTAAGCTCATTACTTGAGCTCAATGCATACGAAGTATATGAGAGGGCATTAAGACTAACCGAGTAGTGATTACACGTAGACATAGATTACACGTTATGCATCGTATACTTATAGCAATAGCTTATCACTTTAATTATAGTTCTTGTATTTGGTTATATAGTTGTTCTATGTCTTTATACGAATACACGTCTATTTCTCCGTTTTGATCTATTATTATCATTACTGGTTCCTTTATCTTATTCTCTGCTATACACTTCCTTGCCCTAAAACGTATCAGCTTAAATATGAGTGTAAAGTCTCCTTTGACCTTTAGTTTCTTTTTATCTGCTTCATCCATTATTATTCTTGGTATTTCTACTAGTTTTGTACCCTCGTCTATCCTTATTTTTAGTGGAGCCGTTGCCAGCTTGTATGCTATTAGTGTTTGCTTAGCTGTTTCGATGTTTTCTAATGCTCTTCTCTCAGTTAATGCTATGTTTTGATGAGATACACCTAAGATAAATGCTACTTCCCTTAAACTTAACCCCTTGGATCTAAGCTTTAGTACCTTTATTTGATGCTCTGTAAGTAAACCATACTTCCTGGGCATCCTTTAATCCTCCTGTCCAACATATTTATTTGACAAACAAGTATAAAATACTTTTATCCCCCTTCACTATGTCCAATATCTGTGGTAGACTTGAGACGTAGTTTAGTCTACGGTTTAATTGGTGCTGTATTAATTCTTGCTGTCTTATCTACTGTATGGTATGGGTATGTAAATGCTAGTGGTAGCAGTATAGTAGTTAGATTTGCTGTAGAATTGAATGATCATTCATCTGCGTTTTGGGTAGCGCTTGATAAAGGCTGGTTCGAAGAAGAGGGTGTTCATTTGGATTACAAGGTTTTCTCTACTGGTTTAGAACTTGCCGTAGCACTAACTAAGGGAGATGTTGATGTTGCTTTGGCATGTGTAGGACCATTACTATTAGCGAAAAATCGTGGTGTACCGTTAAAGCTCGTAGCTATGATGCATAATCATGGCTACGCTATAGTTGTAAATCCCGATAAAGTCAGGGATGTAAGTGATCTTAATGGTAAAAGTGTGTCTGCATCAGGCCCAGGTTCTCCTACATGGGTGTTACTAATGCTTGTTAAGGATAAATACAACTTGACTATGAATATCCATCGTATGCCCCCATTCATGGCTACTACTGCATTACTTACGGGCAAAATCGATGCTGCAAGTATACCAGAACACTATGCTACATTAGCCGAATCTATGGGAGCAAAGGTACTATTACGAAGCCAAGATATATGGCCTACAATGCCTGGTAGTGGTGTAGCTACTACAGAAGACTTTCTTAGAAATCATCGTGACCTAGTAGTCAAAATAGTAAAGGTTCTAGCAAGAGCAATAGACTACATTAAAGAACACCCTGACGAAGCAGCCAAGATTGTTGCTAAACACCTTGCTAGTGATGTAGGTGTTTTGAAAAAATCTATGTCTAACCTAGAATATACTATTAAGATAAACGTAGATGAAATACAACGCTACATAAACTACCTAGTAGAATACAATATCTTAGAGAAGAACATGAGTGCCTTAGACTTCGTTGATACAAGTATACTAAGGGAGCTTGGATTTGAAGATTAACTTTATCCTAAGAAGCTTAGTAATCATAGCTCTAGTAACCTCTATTTGGTATGCTATTTTCTATATTCATCCTTCGCCCTTACTCCCTCCCCCTCATGATGTAGCTTACGCTCTAGTAGACTTAGTATTACATTACAATCTTCTTGGTCAATTAGTTTTATCCCTTTACCGTGTACTATTAGGTTTCTCTATAGGTATAGTATTGGGCTTAGGTATAGGCTTGGTAGTACTTCTATCGAGGATTGTTAGGGATATAGTCTATCCTATTATTGCTTTTATAGCAGTTACACCTTCGTTTGCATTTGTACCTTTGCTAATGTTATGGATCGGATTAAATGATCTCTTACCGATAACAGTTGTTGCGATATGTACAGGATTTCCATTAGCATATACGCTCATTAGTGGTTCGAAGAATATAGATCCAAATATAATAGATGTAGCTTTAACTCTTGGAGCTAGTAGAAGAACCCTTGTGTTTAAGATAATTCTACCATTAACATTAACTCATATAGCTTCTATGCTGAAATTAGAAGCAGGTCATAGCTGGAGATTGGTATTTGTAACTGAGTACCTAGCAATTAGCAGTGGTTTAGGGTATCTTATGATGAGGGCTTATTCGACAATAAGAGTTGATGAAATAATAGCGTTAATAATAGTTTTAGGAGTACTAACGTTAGCTCTACAATACTTGGTAGAAAAAATTGAAACAAAAATAACCTCTAAGTGGGGGTATATTAAAACTACATACACCATACGGTAAGAGGTTGAAGAATAATTGACTACAATAGAGTTAGTAAAGGTATCAAATTATATACTTAGGGACATAACGTTACGTATTCAATCGGGTACTATACACGTAGTGATAGGTCCTAATGGTGCAGGTAAGACGACGTTATTGAAGGTAATCGCAGGTCTCACATGGTATAAGGGGAACGTGTACTTCAATGGTAAACCTGTAGATAGAGAACCACCATGGAAGCGTGGGATAGGGTATGTACCACAAACAAACGCCTTGTTTCCACACATGACTGTACTAGAAAATGTGCTATTCGGGTTAAGGAATAAGGGCTTGAGTTCTAGCGAAGCAATAGCTTTAGCAAGACATTATCTAAAACTACTTGGTATATATGAATTAAAGGATAGATACCCATTAACACTAAGTGGTGGTGAGCAAAGGAAAGTTGCACTAGCAAGAGCACTCGTAATAAGACCTCAGATACTACTCTTAGATGAACCATTTACCGGAATACATTACGATTATAGGGTGCATTTAGTAGAGATTATAAAGAGGATTAGTAGGGAGGAAAAACCTACAATAATAATAGTTACGCATGACCTCGATGAGGCAATAGAACTCGGAGTAAATTATACGATACTAATGAGTGGAAGACAAGTATATACAGGAGATCTCAGAGGATTACTTAAAACAATAAACAAACACCTACATTACATAAATGTCTATGAATGCATTATTGAAGAAGTTTTAAGCGAATCTGGTTTAGCTAAAATTAACTGTAATGGAATAACGCTTATGACACCTTTGGAACAAGTAGTTGAGGATAAGGTTATAGCTACTATACCAGCAGATAAGGTAATACTATATCAAGCTGAGAAATGCTATCCTAGAACTAATTGTCTTAGAGGAAGAGTGGTAGAAGTAAAACCTTGGGGTAATAATTTAAGGCTAGTAAAGGTGGATGTAGGAGGTATAAGTGTTAACGTACTAACGGATACAGAGTTAGTATTCAATGAAGTTACAGTTAAACTACCAATAAAAGATCTTAAAGTGTATTCAATCCGGTAATAAACTCCATTATTTCGCGTATGGACAATATTGCTGTATGTCAACTATCCCTTTACTTCTTAGCAGATATACCGCTGCTGTTGCTGATATACCATATACTATAACTTTCTTTCCAAGTATTCTTGCTTGATCAATTATTTCCCATGCTGTATTGTTTACTATAGAGCTTGCAGTAACTAGTATAACATCTACTTGAGCTATGAGATACTTATTTAGTACCCCATCGACTATTAGTCTACCATGTCTCTTCTGCCATATTAATTGATCTGCAAGATCCGTTACTATGAGGTTATCGTGGAAGAATGGGGCAAGAGCCTCTATGTGTCCAGGTTGATAACCTATATGTAGTACTTTTACTGTTTGACCATAATCAGACAACAATTTCCTAGATAGTAGGTAGCCACATAGCTTTGGTTCTTCTCCTGTGCAATGCTCTGTTTTATCTATTAGTCCTAGGTACTTTAGAACAGCATTCATGGTTGCATGGAATATGCTATTATTTTGTATATGTCCTAAGTCTAGTTCCAGTATACTCTTAAGCCTTCCCCTATAGCTTCGTGGTGCAATAGTAAATACTTGTCCGATCTCACCACGATACCTACATGTTAGTAATATCTCCTTTCCTCGCAGTAGAGCGTACTCGTCTTTAGGAAGCCTTAGCTCAGCTCCAGTTTTATACCAACATACTATTTCTTCATCTAAGTCTACATTGTATTCCTTTAGGACAAGTTCAAACAAATTTCTAAGTAGTCCGTTATAGAGTAATCCAATGGATTTAACCATTTCACCCATCCTCATCATCCCCGGCTATAAAAGCTTCATTGAGCTGGATTCAAAGCTGGAACGAGAAATATATTTGTCTATATACAAAAAGCTTGTATGTAACCTGTAATAGCGTCCTCAAAGACCTTACATTAATGATGGAATCATATGCTTTAGTTAACTAGAGGTGTGTGGTGTACTATAATGATTGATATAGGAAGGCTATTTGAGCTTCTTGAATCGATAGGAATCCGTGGTTATGAAGCTAAGGCTTACCTAGCATTAGTTGAAATAGGGGAGGCCCCAGCACTTGTGATAGCTTCTAAAGCTGGAATACCACAGCCAAGAGTTTACGAAGTACTAGACTCATTGTTGAAAAAGGGATTAGTTGAAGTTAAGATAGGTAGACCTAGGACATACCGTGCACTACCACCAAATATTGCTTTAAGCTTCTATGCTAGGAAATACGTAGATAATATCCATTCTAGAGCTATGAGGCTTATAACCGAATTATCAAAACTATACTCATCAAGTATACGTGAACATGAGCCACTCATATGGATAAACTATAGCTTTGATTCAGGGCTAGAGAGGGCAAAGAGGCTTATAGCAAATATGAAGTATGATGGCTTCTTATCAATTAACAGTCACGTATTAGATAGGTTACAAGCAACCATATCTGAAAAACTTAAAAATAATACGCGATCCGTTTTAGCAATAACCGTTATAGGAAAGGAAACGAAGGAGAAAGCATTAGAACGCATTAAGGCATTGAGTCGTGTGGAATTAAGGAGATTACCAACAGGTGTAGTTCAAATGCTTGAAACAGATTTATCAGATGTTATGGTTTTCGGCGAAAACTATACCATGCACTCACGTGAACGGGAGCTCATCTTAATAATAAATGAAGTATACTACTTTGGATACTGGAGATTGGCTGAACCAGTAAAATCCATACAAGTTAACCGTGGAGACAAGTTCATAACAGCTCATCACTGGCTGGCAATGGATCTAGCGTTAAGAGCATTAAAAGAAGGCTTCAATATTAAAACAAGAGTAAGAGGATATCAGGTAGGCTCACGGAGACCAGTTGTAATAGAAGGGTATATTAAGAAGGTAGTAAAGGTGCCAGAAGACCATGTACGTACTATAATAGTTGAAACCCCTTCAAGAGAAGTAAAGGTTAGAGGTCTTGGAGCATCATTAGAAGATGTAGAAGCAAGACTAATAGAACTACAGATAGAGTAATAGTTAAGTTTAAACCATAACATCTTAATCCAGTATAAGAATTTCAATCATATTCTTGAATCAATAGAACCCTTAAGCCATATAATTGGTCTAGGATTTTGAGCTTAAAGAGTTACGACAACAACATAAATTTACTGCTTATGAGTGAATACAAGTAGACATGTCGCCTGAATGAGATATGAGTTACAGGTGCATATGGGTTTGAGTTCAAGGAAGTTGGAAATACGTATTTCACCTTTTGATCCATCAAGAATTTCAATCATAGCTACTGGTAGAAGATACAGACCTAAACACTATGCTTCAATAACTGAAAATAGAGTTTACCCTAAAACATGTCCCTTTTGCCCAGGAATGGAACATACCACACCCCCAGCTATCCTTGTACTCACTAATGGTCTAGAATTTAAACGTGATAAAGGAGATATGAGGGTTAAAGACTGGCTTGTAAGGATATTTCCTAACAAGTATCCAGCGCTCATGAGAGAGGATAAACCTATAAGCGGAATAAGTACTTACGGATACCATGAGATAATAGTTGAAACACCTATACATAATGAAAATATTTACCTAAAATACCCATCGTATACCTACTATACGCTACTAGCATTAAGGAGAAGAATGAATGAAATAATGGAAGACCCCTATATTAAGAGTATAGTGGTAATAAAGAATCGTGGACCAAAAGCTGGTGCAAGTATAGTTCACCCACATCTACAGCTATTTGCAAACACGTTTATCCAACCAGTAATAGAGAGTGAATTAAAAGGATTCCAGCAATACTTGTCCAGGTATAAGGAGTGTCCTCTATGTGAATTAGTTGAAAACATATATGAAGAAAGACTTGTATTAAACTCAAAGTACTTCATAGTATACACTAGGTATGCTCCTAAGCAATCCTACGAATTACTAGTAATCCCGAAGATTCATAGAGCATATTTTACTAAGGTAAGTGATGAGGAACTACATGACCTAGCACATGTTCTATCCAAGCTGATACGAGGATTAAATATCGTCTTAGGAGACATAGACTATAATTACTGGATACATACAGCACCTAAAGGTACGGACGAACATCTATATCATTGGCATCTAGAGATACAGCCACTAGTTGAAACATGGGGAGGATATGAGAAAAGCAGTGGAGTGCACATAGTAACTGTTAGCCCAGAGGAAGCAGCAAAAGAGTTGAGAGAAGCTATTAAGACTTTGTAAACCCAAGAACTCTAGATAATATGGTTATTAAGGTCAAAACTACAAGAGTACTGCTATTCGAACTGAATTCTAATAATAGAATTATCTTCAATCCTAATAAATATATGCATTTGATCTTGCATTCGAGGGGGATATTGTTTTAGTCCATCAATAGCTAAACTATGTTTATGGTAATACATCAGAGTAAGGAATTTCATGTATTGGTGGTAGATGGTATACTTTGATCTCTTCGTTTTCATCTATTATAGTTTTGCCTGGTGGAATTATAGTGAATCCGTCTGTTAGTGCTATTGGTGAAGCATAGTAGGAGTCTGTTTCAGCTACTACTTCGGCGTATTTGTCCTCTAGTGTGACGTATCTTATCCTGTGAAAGCTTGGATACTTCCTGATTTTAACCTTTCTCTTGTTTACTGCAATTGTATATGGTAACTTTATGTACGGGCCTATACCGCGTAGGTAGTTTATTAGTGGTAATAATATGAATACTAGGCTAGCCAGAGTTGATTGAGGTAATCCAGGCATATTTATTACTACGCTATCACCTATTCTTAGCCCACTTGTTGCTCTTCCAGGTTGTACTCTTAAGCCTCTAAAGTACTTGGCTACTCCCAGCTTCTCTTTCAAGATTATCCATGTATAATCCCTTGGACCCATAGATACACCGCCAATGGTTACAACTACGTCTACATTATTTGCTAATTCTTTTATCTCATTGACTAGTTTCTCCGGGTCATCAGGTAGGATCATGGTTTTAACAACGTTTGCTCCATAGTAATTCAGTATGCCTTTAACCATATATGTTGAAGAGTTAGGTATCTTAGATGTAGTAGGTGATATAACCTCATCTACTAGTTCATCGCCAACACCTATTACAACTACTTTAGGATTATCGTAAACTTTTACATTCCTTATACCTAGATCTATCATTAGTTTTTGTAGTGCAGGCGTTATTACAGTACCCTTACGTGCTACAAGCTTTCCTCTACCTATATCACCTGCCTTGGGAGTTACATTGAAGCCTGGTTTAACACTAGAGTAGACTAGTATGTATTTATCTACTACTTTAACTGCTTCTACTGGTATAACAGCATCAGCTCCCTTGGGGATGGGATATCCTGTTTCAACGAAAACAGCTTCGCCATTCTTTAATGAATACTCATGTGCGTTGCGAGGATCAACTCCTTCTACTACTCTAAGCTTGGTGGGGCTTGTACTTGTAGCACCTAATGTGTCCTTGGAGTGTACAGCGAATCCATCAACATGTGAGAGATTAGTCCAAGGCCTATCTATAGGCGAATAAACATCTTCAGCCAAAACCTTACCGAGAGCCCTACGGACATCGATTAAATATTCTCTTCTACCTAAACCCTCTATAAGTATTCTCAACGCTTCACTTGGGGTGAGATAACGGTATAATCTTGATAATACATCAATACCTACTACCATAATCTACGCCCATGAACTACTCCTAGATCTACACATCATATCTAGAACACGTCTACTGGTAAATGAATATAACCGTGTTAATAAGTCATGGGATGTAGTAGGGGATACTTTCATAGAGGCAAACAAGATAAGAAATTAACGTGATAATACTTGTATCGGAGTGATACCATGAGTTCATGCTTAGATACTATATTCTCACGTGTATCTGTAAGAATGTTTAAGCCTGACCCCATACCTATGGATGTACTTAAACGTATTGTTGAAGCCGGTATCCGTGCACCTACAGCTGGTGGTGGACAAGAATGGTATTTCATCATAGTTGTTTCAGAGGATAAACGTAAAAGGATACATGATTTATTGAAGAAGGCTCATGTAGTGTACGCTGAAAAGGTTCGACGTAGGCCTATGAAAAGAGAGTCAATCGAAAAATGGGTTAAAGTTATGGAGGAGGGTATGTATCTTGCACCAGCATATATAGCTGGCTATGTTGATCTAAGAGAACCAATATACTCTGATAATTATCGTGAGCTGGAAAGACTATGGGCACATCAAAGTATTGCAGCTGCATTTGAGAATATGATACTTGCTGCATGGAGTATGGGTATAGGATCTGTATGGCTTGGAGTACCATTGCTAATGGAGAAAGAATTCAATGAGATCCTAGAACCCCCTAGCGGGCTTGAACTTGCAGGCATCCTAGCATTAGGTTATCCAGAAGAACAACCTAAACCTAGAAAACGTAAGAGTTTAGAAGAAGTATCAAAGATCATATAACCTATGGTAAGCTAAGGAATGAGAATGTTGTACACTACTGTGAATGCAAGAGATAATACTATACTTGGTATAAGGTACCTGTAGCTCTCAGTTAGCGTTTTCTTAAAGTATTCTGCTGTATATATTAGACACAAATGTGTTGGTGCTCCTAGGTATCCTAAAAACGATGACATGTATATTATACTCATATGAGCAACTGTGATTGAAGTTAAAGGCTGAATTAGTGGAATAACCAACGCTAAAGTCGCTGTTGTTGAGCCAAGACTATATGCAATAATAAATGGTATTACAGTCTCAACAACTAGCAATGGTATGTTCGTACTCGCAATTGCATTGGTAATAGCTTTTGAAGCTTCAGTTAATGTTAAAGTACTTTGAAAGAACATTATTGAAAAGGCTGCAAGCGTTATCTCCCATATCTTGTTACTAATAATAATATTACGTAGATTATCTATATCAAGCTTAGCAACAAATATAAGAACTATAACCCCTACAATAACTCCTAAGGGCATTCCATAATCTCCCATAATATGTTTTAATACTAAAGCGAGAACTAGACTCACTATAAAGGGTATAATCGACTTAATAGAATAATCTTTATGCTCTATGATCTTGGTTAACGGAGTTTTAACTTCCCTAAAAGCTATTATATAGCCTAGAAAAATTGTAAACATCATTATAGGTAGGTTTCTTAAAACTATATGCTCAACAGGTATGTTTGTTAATGTTGATGCAACTATTACTTCTTGTGCTAAGGGGTATGATATGAATATTATATGTCTAAACCATACATTAATATAGATACGTGTAATCTCAGACAAACCAATAATCTTTGCTATGGCGTCAACCATTGGTGCAGACATAAGTGCTCCGCCAGCAACAGGTAGTAATCCTATGATGCCCGGTACTAGTACTAATGCTAGTTTTGGTCTACGTATTATGCTTGTTAGCGCCTTACCCATTTCATTTATTAGCCCGGAGGCACGATAAAGCTCTGTTAATAATGCTATTGAGAATGACGTTGTTACTAGAAACCATGTTCTACTAGAAGTTACAGTATATTTAAAGACCTCTATAGTACTCCAAGGATTAAGTAATAATATTAGTATCAAGGAGCCTAGGAGTAACGCTACCCCTACAGTAACCCTAAATCTTACAAGTACCATGATTAGCGCTATTACTCCAAGTATTACGGCTAATGCAACATCCAATTCAGTTATCCCTCCTAGGCTTGCATAAGATTATAGATAATATCAATGCTGTTACTGTAAATAACGGTAGTATGGGGAATACATTAACGTATTCTCCAAGATATTGTGCTAGTTTACCAAGACTTAGGGGGCCAAGGAGATTACCTAAATCAAAGCCCATAGTATGGAACCCAGTAGCTATTCCACGTTTCTCTCTAGGTATATTACTCAATGCAAGATACTGTGTCGCAGGTATAAGGGGGCTAAACCCTAAACCTAAGAGTACAGCTGAGACATAGGCTATGGGTGGATAGGGATAGTAAACTAATAGTATTGATGCAACAGTCATACTCGTCAGCCCTGATGTTATCGGAATTAGTGGTCCATAGTGATCACTAAGCCATCCTCCAAGTAGTTTAGCCGGTATACCTATAGCATTGAATAAGGTCATATATAAGCTAAAAGCTGTGGCAGGTAAACCTACTTCAAGATATATTGGTTGTAGAAAACTCGAAATGGTTGCATATACGACCGTATACATAACCGTTATAATAATAGCCAATAGGAGACTACGAGTACTAAGTACGCTTCTAGCATCGTCTATGAATTGCGATAGCCTAAGGGCTCTTCTACGGGTTTCAACTTTCTTAGCTAAGAATATTGCTGGAATTATTGCTAAGTTAAACATTAATGTAATAAACGTAAACGCGGCATAATAGCCATAGTTATCTACAATAAAGCCTGATAGAATAGGCCCAATCATAAAGCCTATACTGATAATACCGCTACGTATACCAAGTACTCTCCCCATAACTTCAGGAGCTGATAGAATAGAAGCAGATGATATAGAAGCAGGTACGTAAACCGCAGTTGCTACCCCTTGAAGCATCCTACCGATAGCTAGAATAGTAAAGCTATGGGTTGACCCAATAATATATGCTCCAAGACTAGCAATAAGAGGGCCAGAAATAAGCATAAACACGCGGTAACCATAATCACTAATATAACCTGAGATAGTTCTAAGAAGAATAGAGGTAAGAAACAATGCACTCCATATAAAACCTACCTGAAAAGGATCACCACCAAGATATGCAGTATACCTAGCTATAATAGACTCATTCATACCAACAGCTATGAAATATAACATAACGTTAACACAAAGCAATACTAACGGTAATGAAGCAACCTTGCCTATACCATTATTCTTCATATCCTTGATCCAGAGGATTCTTGAACTAATCCTATTTTAAGATTTAAGGCTTAGAAACAGTTTTACTACATTTAAACGATTAATAGTTTGTAGAAATTCCAATTTCCAATAAGTAGTATACACCTAGGAATTATAGCTTGGTTTTTTTATAGTCTACCCTAGATGTTATACGCCTAGGGTAGACTACTGTGGTTGTTACACGTTTTGTAGATCGCGAGAAGGAGCTCAAACTACTGAGGACTGCTTGGCAGAGTAGACCTTTGCTAATAGTGGTTTATGGTAGGAGGAGAATTGGTAAGACGAGGCTCATATTAGAATGGTGTAAAAGATCTAGAATTAACTACGTATACTATCATGCTATTCCAGCAAAACACGATGTTAACCTTATGGGACTAGCACGCGCTATAGAGACTAGTTTAAAATTAAGGAACTTCTCTAAGATTAAGTATGGTGCTCTAGATAGTCTTTTAGAGGTTTTATCTTATAGAATAGATGATGTAGTAATCATCATAGATGAATTCACCTATTGGGCTCGTGCTGAGCCTAGAGTTGTTGGCGAGTTACAGAGATTTGTAGATAATATTTTACGTGAGACGAAGATGATGATAATAATTATTGGGAGCCTAGTAGGCGTAATGTATAGAAGTGTTATCGGTGGAGGTGCACCACTTTACGGTAGGGCTAGGTATAGGATTAAGCTAGAAGAATTAGAGCCATGGTTTATGTCTAGCTTCTATCCATGGCTTAGCAGAGAAGATTGGATAAGACTATATGCACTTCTAGGGGGAGTACCGTACTATCATAGCTTAGTAAATGGGCAATGGGATATTAGTACGATAATCTTGAAACTCTTATTGGAGCCTAATGCGCCTTTAAGAGATGAGGTCTTATTTATACTTAGAGAGGAATTCAGGGATCCAGCATCCTATTATAGTATTCTTAAAGCAATAGCCGATGGAGCAAATACTCCTTCAAAAGTAGCTGATTATACAGGTATACATAGGCAGCATGTATCAAAGTATCTTAGTGTACTAGAGCAGCTTGGCTTTGTTAAAAAGGAGAAACCCTTGTTTAGTAAGAAAGGTGTGTATAAGGTAAGCGATAAATTGATGAACACATGGTTTAAACTAGTAGAACCAATAGTATCTAGCATCGGTTTTACTGATACAACCATATTATTAGAGAAGGTGATGAGTAGAATAGACCAACATGTAGCAGGTGTCTTCGAAGACGAAATAGCCCGTAAATATGTTAGCTGGCTTGCTGCTAATGGTAGGATAAGATATGATGAGCTGGGCAGGTTTATACACAGGGGGGTGGAGGTAGATCTTGTAGCAGTAGACCATAGAAACAAGATACTACACTTATTTGAAGTAAAATGGACTGATATCTCAAGAAGTGAAGCTAAGAATATAGTAAGACGGTTAAGTAGCGCGTCTAGGTATATACCATTAGAGTATAATATGGTATATCACTTAATAGCTAGAAACTATCATGGTGAAGCACTAGATAATATAGTGGTACATACAATACATGATATGCCGTTTAGAGAGCATAGGTAATCAGTCTCGGGTTCCTTCTTCATCGCATGATTT
>CAYUVB010000012.1:14531-17322 GCA_964448055.1 uncultured Desulfurococcales archaeon
TTCTTACCCTTGGGAGCATATTCTGGCATAACAATAGTTGCCCTTAGACCATAGAGACGAGCATAAGCAGCAACAGATATCCCAGTATTACCAGAAGTATCCTCGACAACTCTACGATAACCAAGTAAGAAAGCTAAGCCAACCGCAAGACTTGACCCACGATCCTTAAAACTACCAGTAGGGTTCAAGTACTCAAGCTTAAACTTCACCCTAATACCACGATAAACCACCTCTACTAGCGGCGTATTACCTTCACCAAGACTTCTAGGAGGAGTAAACGGTAAACTAGTAGAATACCGGGCAACACCACTACCACGAGGACTCCATACAGCCTCATACTCCAACTCTAAGGGCGAGCCACACCTAGGACAACGCCAATAATACTCGTTAACCTTACCCCTAAACCCACACCTAGGACAATAGAATACAGGAAGCTCTACCAAGAACCATCACCCTTCCTGATTAATAGATTAAACAATCATAGACTACTTTATTATTCTTTTGCCCTGAGAATAGGTTTATTTATTTAAGTTATTATAAGTTACCTCTTATGAGTATTAGTTTTACAATAGTGATTCTTATCCTCTGCTAAACTAGCTCTAAGACAATTAAATAATGTCACAAAATCTTGCGTCTTCTTTTTAGTACTTTATTGGTGTTATGGCGTTATATGATAGAATCATATGATAATCACATCTAATCTACATAAACTATTTATAAGGATAACTAAATTTTATGCGAAGACTAGAGGAAAGTTGAGAGAAGATCTTAACAAAGTATCTCGAATATTTCTCATAGAGTTACAGAATCCTTTAAAAAATAAAGTGATATTACATGCAAAACCTTTCGCTTCTAGAACAGCA
Organism: uncultured Desulfurococcales archaeon; assembly: GCA_964448055.1. GTDB lineage: Archaea > Thermoproteota > Thermoprotei_A > Sulfolobales > WANQ01 > WANQ01. The sequence goes on from CAYUVB010000012.1 coordinate 15,395, forward strand.
TATTACTATTAAAGAGGATACTACTTAAGAAACGAACATAAGTGTATTTAACTAGATCTAAGAAGTTCTTTTATACTAAGCTTCTTACCTTTCTTAAGGTCTGACAAAATTTTATTTATCAATGTTTCGTCATGTATTAATACCTCCAATATATAAGTGAGTATTATTTCAGCACTTTCACTGCTTTCAAGTACATCCACAAGTACATCGTAAGCACTTTTTAGATCTTCAAGAATAAGTCTTATAAAACTCTTATCATATTTCTTCTTGGAGTATACATCAAGGACTATGGTAAGACCTGGTAGATAGCCTAGTCTATTACTAATTACTTCGACTAATGACTTATAATCCTTACTTGATCCAGTGTTCTCCTTGTCTACTATGGACATACAATATAATCCTCCAAACTCTACGTAGCTTGCTATGAGATATTTAAAAATTGCGTTATTGTGTAATGGTAGTAATTTACTAACCAATTTTATCAATTCATGACTTCGAACCAGTAATTCTATTTATTATTGGCTAAGTTCTGAATGGCTCCTTTACAAGTTTTATTGGTTCGTATACTTCATAAATAGGTGATAACCCTAGTAATGGATGTTTTAATCTAGTAATTTTATAATAGAGTTTTCCATGTGCTTCTATCCTTTCAATGCTGAGTATTATGTCATATATATGTATACCCGGTACTCTATCTCTTTTTATATCTGCCACGTAGGTATAGAATGTTGTTATACCTAGCCGCCTTCTATTTAGGATATTATTCACATGTAATATTAGGTATGTTTTCTCGTCTCCATAAATCTCAGCTACTGTGTTTAAATCATGAATTCCCATGAACTTGGGCCTTATTCCACTATCGGCTTTAGCGTTAATAACAGCTAATTCATATATATTCATTAAGTGAATGTTACGTGTATCTATTATCGTTTCATTTAATACTTTTTGAAGACTAAGTGTTAAATCTAATACTTTCACGTAATTCAATAGGATCCTACGAATTTCATTGGGTGATACAGTGTAACTCCTAATTATTGCAGGACCACCGTAACGTGCAATTAATGGTACCATGATCATAAGCAGGGGTTCCAAGCTGTTGAGCCCGGGTTCAATTACAATTAGAGTTTGTGAACCGCGGGGCACTCCACCGATAAGTTTATCAAAGACATGTAATCCTGTCTTGTATTGTGTCTTAACATCTATTTCTGGAATATCCTCGTAAAGTACTGGTTTTAGAATTTCTATTACCTTTTCTTTTGTGAGTCTAAAATATAGCTCTGATAACGGTATGGGTCTCCCACGAGCTTTTAGAACCCTCATATATCTTACTATTCTTCCATACTCTATCCTATAGTTAAGTTCTATAACAACATCCGCTATGTATTCTTCCATTCCTAGCTCGGCTTCAGTGTAACTACGAGGTTTTTCTGCAATTATTATTGCTGTTACACCTAATTTCTTAAACTCTCTTAGTATTGTAGTTAGCATTTCTCTTGTACGTTCTATGCCAAATGCTTTCACTAGTACCGTTAGACTATCAATAACTACCTGGCTAATACCTTCCTCAATTATAGATACGAGAAGTCTTTCAAGAATAAGTTTTGCTGCATCCTCATTAGGTATAGGTAATCCTTCTATAAATATGAATAGACCTTTATCCTCCAATTTTCTGAAGTCTAATCCTAGGTTCTTCATAAATGTGTGAAAAGAGTCCCTGTCTTCAACGAAACTTAAGTATGCACCCTTTTTATTAAAACGTTTAGCGCCTTCGTATAGGAATTTAGCTGCAAATGTTGTTTTACCTGCACCAGGTGGTCCCTCAACTAATATTATTGAGCCGCAGATTACTCCTCCACCAAGTAGTTCATCTAATTCACTTATACCTAACGAGCAAAGAGAACCCTTAGGTATTTGTACTTCACGCTTAG
>CAYUVB010000012.1:17422-39641 GCA_964448055.1 uncultured Desulfurococcales archaeon
ACTAGAAGTAAGATAAATATTTGTGAAAGTATCCATACAGGTATTATGAGAGCAACCTTAGGCTCTATTAGTATGCCTAAGGATGCCGCTATATTTCCGAATGTAAGTATAAGGAGTATTGTTTTTAAGGCTATCTTCGGATGAGTTGTTCCTACGAGTCTCTTTATGATCTTGGCCGCTATGGAATTACCAAATTTTATGTAGTGTGGAAGCTTGTAATATACGCTTAAGCCGTCCTTCGTTAGTTTATAGTATACTTTATATGGTCCTTTATTAATTCCTAGAAACTCATACACCCTTCTAGTGAGACTAGGTTTCTGTATTTTCCTAAATAATCTTACAGGAGCTTGCGGATCAGCGAAAACATTGAGATATGATTGTGTTCTCGAAGGACTAAGCTTGAAAAGTGATGAGATTTTTGATAATGGAAGTTCATAATTCTTTGCAGTAGCCAGCGCTATGATAGCATCAGCTACGTATCCATATAGGGTTAAATTTTCAACCAAGTCCTTAAGTAAGACGCGTTTTGAAGACTTTGTTAATCTTTTACTCACTTTGTGAAGTCCTAGTACTGCCGTTAATTTCTCATAGTATTCCCAGCCTTTCTCGGTTAATTCATAGTACTCGACACCACTCTTATTTGCCTTTCTTACAAGATTCTTTTTCTCCAATTTTCTTAAAGCATCAGCAACAGCTTTATACCTAGACATAATCTTAATGGCTAACTCCTTAATGGTTAGCCCACTAGCGTTTTCTGCAAGGGCTAGTATTATTTTAAGCTGGATGGTTCCACGACAAAAGTCAACTAGAGAGTCGAGTTCTCTAATAACATTAAGCTTGAGTTCGAGATGGCTATTGGGCTCAGCATCTAAATCATTTGGGGTTCTAAGGCTAGAGTTCAAGCGCAATTATATCATCCTCTGATCATTTAATTCACTATTCATATATTGTATTCAAGTACTATTGCTCTGCAATACTCAAAGTATGTACCAGTTCCACTAGAACTTGAAAAGAGCGCTATAAATAAATAGTGATAGCGCGTGGTGTAAAAATAATGTTGTTGATGTAATAATGTTTCTGATATCATATCACACACATAAGATTCTCATTGTTTTAATTGTGTTGTCGAACTCACTATTTCTGATAGAATTACTCCAGCCTCTTTTAGTCCTTTTTCCAATAATTTTTCTAGGTCTAGGAGTATTATGAGATTATTTTCTTGTTTTGCTATCCCGGTTATGAATTCTAAGGCGTTTGTCTGAGTTATTTTTGGTGGAGGATCTATATTCTCACGTGGTATTCTAGTGACCCCTAATACTGAATCCACTATTACACCAGTATTTGTGTCTTTTATATCTAATATAATTATCCTAGAATCACTGCTTAGTTTGGTTGAGTTCATACCAAATACTTTACGAAGATCTATTATTGTTGTTATCTGCCCGCGTAGGTTTATGACTCCACAAATGTAGGGTGGAGTATTAGGTATTCTAGTATATTCTCTCATTTTAATTATTTCTCTAACTTGATGTACGTCTACACCGAAAATCTCGTTTCCTAATTTAAACACTACCGCTTGTATTTCTCCGCTACTTTTAGATGTAGCTGCAGTAGCTGATGAAGCCATAGGTGATCACCGGGTTTTTACTTTTCTATTCTTCCTGCTCCAGTAGTGCCCGTAAGCCTTCTTAGTTCTCTAACTGTTGATTGCATATCTTGTATTACATCAAGTAACTGTTGTGCAGTACTATTGAGTTCTTGTATCGCAGCGTTCTGTTCTTCTACAGCACTTGATGCCTCCTCTGAAGCTGAGGCTTGTTCCTCTGTTGCAGCAGCTATTTCAGACACCATTGATAGAACATTCTTTGTTTTCTCAAGCTCCTCACTTATTAGTTCGGCTACGTTTACTGATGACTTAGCTACGGTTTGGGATGTGTTTGCTGTTTTCTCAAGTGCTGTTAAAGCCGCTATGACTGCTTCACTGGTAGTCTTCAAAACCTCTAATGATTTCTCCATGGCATCAGATACTTTCTTCATTTGTTCTTGAATACTTCTTACCATCTCGGCTATTTGCCCTGCTGATTTCCTTGCTTCTTCCGCCAACTTTCTGATTTCCTCAGCAACTACTGCAAAGCCTCTGCCGTGTTCGCCAGCCCTGGCTGCCTCTATTGCTGCGTTAAGTGCAAGGAGATTTGTTTGGTCTGCAACACTTGTTATTGTCTCAACTATTCTATCAATTTGCCTAATTCTTTCAGCTAGTCCTTCAACTACCTTACCTGTTTCTCTAATATTCCTTTCTAAGTTCTTGAAACTCTCAATACCTTTCTTTCCCAATTCGCCAGCTTTAATTGCCTCTTGTGCAGCAGCTTCTGCTTCTTTGCCTGCCTTCTTGCTAACCTCAGCAACGTTTTCCATGGTCTTAGCAAACTCACTTACTATTTTTGATACCTCAGAAGCCCGTGTTGCAATATTCTGTGCTGTTTGGGCTATCTGTTGAATTGATGCAGATATTTCTTCAGATGAAGAGCTTATCTCTTCTATTGCAGAAGCGATGTTCTGTGCAACATTCTCTACCGTATCCGCTACAGATCTTAGTCTGTTAATACTGTTCTGGATGTTTATAGCAGTAACTTCTATTCTCCGCCTACCAATCCTTGTTCTACCCCGTTCTGTTCTTGCCTGTGTTTCTCCTGCCTCTTCCCTCGGCTCCCTTAAAGCTTGTCTAGTTTCTGGAATTTGTTGAAACTCAAAATCTTGTGAGCCCATATTCGCACCATATATCAAGTTTTCACAGCAAAGCTTTCTCAATAAAAGTAATAGTGATTTTAATATTAATACTTAGACTTTAAAGCGACTAGAAACCAATATCAGAGCCTAAATAATGATCTAAGTCATTTTGTCTTTATATAATCAATAAACGAAATATTATCTGCGAGTGGTCGCCGTATCCTCTAAGAACTTAACACATCTTTATACAGATTCACACGTAGAGAGGATGAAGCCTTGCCTAGTAAGGAAAGGAAAAAAGGCTCGTTGAGAGAGTATATAACCTCAACACTAGCTAGTATGAGAACTGATATGACACGAATTGAATCTATAATATCTGATTTCGAGCGTAGGATAGATGCTATCATGAATAAGATAGATGACTTGGAACAAAGAGTTTCCCGTCTTGAAAAACTTCTCGGGATAAACAGTAATGATCAGGAAAGCAGAAGGAGTTAAGGTGAGAATATGGGTATCTCAATAGCTATTCATTCATATAGAGGTGGAACAGGAAAAAGTACTATAACAGCTAATTTAGCCGTTATACTAGCCGCATTAGGGCTCAAAATCGTAGCAGTAGATCTGGACATTACTTCACCTGGGCTTCATGTAATTTATGGTGTTTCTTCGGAAATGATGAGGCATACATTAAATGACTTCCTTTACAAGAGATGTAAACTACGTGACGCGGTTCTTGATATAACATCTCATTTAGGAATAAGTAGGGGTAAATTATACTTCATAGGATCTAGTATGAAGCCCGAGGAGATAGCAAAACTTCTTAAAGAGGGATATAATGAGTATCTATTCAAAGAAGTTAGCGATCAACTTATTAATAACTTCGGAATCGATATAGTATTATTCGATACACATCCAGGTCTTACTGAAGATACTATGATATCTGTACTATCCAGCGAACTTAGTTTATTATTAATGCGTATGGATAAACAAGATATCACAGGCACTTACATTACATCCCAGATCCTAAGAAAATTCGGAAAGGTAAGCTATATCGTCCTTAACATGGTGCCGCCAAAGCTAGCCTCAGCACCTGAGCTAGCTAATGAGGTATCTAAACTAGTGAAGGCGCCTGTTGTTGCAGTCATACCGTTCTATGAAGAAGTGTTATCACATAGAAGTAGAGGTGTTTTCGTGCTAAAGCATCCCAAGCACCCGTTCACTTCAAGGATAATAAAGCTAGCTGAAACACTATTATCACTTATCAGGAGGTGAATACATGGATAGCGGGCAAGCAGGATCCAGGAAGAAGAGGTTAAAGGTAGTCATAGCCGATGACTCCGCCTTTATGCGTAAACTGATTCATAAAGTATTGGAGTCTACTGGGTTATTCGAAGTAGTAGATGAAGTCGATGATGGAAATAAAGCAATTACAAGTTATGAAGAGAATAAACCTGACCTCATAATACTAGATATAAACATGCCCTTCATGGATGGGCTTACAGCTGCTATGAGAATTCTAGAAAAAGATCCCCAAGCTAAAATAGTCATTGTTAGCGCAATTGGTGAACAAAAACTTGTTGCAGAGAAAGCTAAAAACCTAGGCATCAAAGCCATCATTCCTAAGCCTTTTAGCCCGAATAAGATGATCGAGACTTTAAAGAAAATTCTCGAAGTGGAGGAGAAACACGTTGAAGCCCCCTCTTATTAATGATAACACTAATAATAGTATAAGTAGATGTCGTGGATCTAGTCGAAAGAAGATTCGAGTCCTAATAGCTGATGACTCAGCTCTTATGAGAAAGTTATTACGTGAAGTACTATCAAGGGACCCGGATATTGAAGTAATAGGAGTAGCTAGAGACGGGCTTGAAGCTATAAAGGAAGTATTAGAAAGATCTCCAGATGTTTTAGTCTTAGATATTGAAATGCCTAGAATGAATGGACTTGAGGTGTTGAGAAGATTACTTAGGTTAAAACCTACGCCAACTATTGTTTTTAGTGCATTTGCTAAAAGGGAGTCTCAGTTAGCCATAAGGGCATTAAGCTTAGGAGCATTAGATGTCGTATCTAAGCCTGGAGGACCTATATCTCTGGATATAAGTGAAGTTGCTGAAGAACTCATTAGGAAAATCAAGGTAGCTGCTATCACAGGTGTACGAGGAATAAACAAGATAAAGAATACAACAAGTATAACTCCGGTAATACAGAAAGCTAAGAAAGTGGTTCAGAAAGTATCTGAAGTACCCAGGATAGCTGTGGCTATAGCTTCGTCTACAGGAGGGCCTAGTGCACTAGTTAATGTGATATCGAAGTTGCCATCAGACCTCCCTGCAGCCATATTTATAGTACAACATATGCCTCCTTACTTCACAAAGAGGTTAGCTGAGCATCTAGATAGTATATCTAATATCCACGTAAAGGAAGCTGTTGATGGCGAGATTGTAAGAACTGGTGTAGCATATGTAGCACCAGGTGATTACCACATGATTGTTAGGAATAGTCTTACTGGCGATATACGAATCAAGCTATACAAGGGACCAAAGATAAACAATGTTAGGCCATCTGCTGACCCTCTTTTCGAATCGGTAGCTAAGGTTTTTGGTAAGAATAGTATTGCCGTAGTATTAACAGGATTAGGCAGGGACGGAGCTGAAGGTGTCAAGGCCATAAAGGGGGCCGGCGGCTACGTGATAGCACAAGATGAGGAAACATCTGTGGTTTTCGGAATGCCCAAGGCAGCAATCGAGACAGGTTGCGTAGATGTAGTGCTGCCTATTCATAAGATAGGCCAAGAAATAGAACATGTTATTAGACTTAAATATCTTTCCCTAAAGGCAAGACTAAGACGTGGTGAAGTACCATGAACATGAATATAGATATGTCTGAGTACAAGGATCTCTTCATAAGCGAAATACGTGAGTACCTAGGAAAGCTAAATGAGTTGATATTAACCCTGGAAAAGGAAAAAGACAATGATGAAATAGTGAATGAAATATTCAGGTTGGTGCACTCGATAAAAGGCTCATCAGCAGCAATGGGGTTAACGGATCTATCAAATCTCGCCCATGCAATGGAGGATCTAATTACAGCCCTTAAGGAAAAGAAACTTGAGATCTCATCAGATATTATTGACTTATTACTCAAAGGTATCGACTTTATCGAGAAAATGATTGACGCATATGAGAAAGGTCAACCACTACCTTCACCTAAAAAGTTTATCGAAATCCTACGGAAAATTACAGAAAAAAGTGAACGTGAAATAAATATTGCTGAACAAGCTGGCGCCCAGAATGAGACTATATTCAAGCTAGTGATAAGGCTTTCAGAAGAGTGCCCATCACCTAAACTTAAAGTCTTTGCCATATTGAAGGAAGTTGAAGAGAGAGGCGTGCTTATCAATGTTAACCCGGATCCAGCATCAATGGACAAAGATGTAAGAGAAATAGTTATATTCTTCATAGCACGTAAAGACGTTATCCCAGAGTTAGAGACCGTACTCAGCAAGATACCTGAAATAAGTGAGTTCAATATACAAGAAACCTCTGCAGAGGAAACAGGTCTAGATGTTAGGAAACTTGAAGAACTTAAATTAATGAAGCCATCTGATGAGGAAGTTACGCGTCTTGTAAAGAAGATTGAGGAATTCATTGAGAGCGAGGAAAGCGTTACTATTGAAAGCGGGGTAGAAAAGGATTACATGCATAAGCGTATAGAGGAAATTAAGGTGAAGGTAAAGAGCCTGGATAAACTCTTTGACTTGGTTGGAGAGATCATACTAATCAAGTCAAGGCTAGCTCAAATTGCCAAGAAACTCGATTCTTCAGAGTTATACGATGTCATTTCCTCCTTCGAGTTAATAGCAAATATGTTACAAGAAGAAGTAATGAACATGCGACTTGTACCCGTCGGTCAAGTATTCAATTTGTTGCCTAGACTAGTTAGAGACTTAGCTAGGGAGCTGGGTAAGGAGGTTGATCTAATTATTGAAGGCAAGGACATAGCATTAGATAGGAAGATTCTTGAAGAAATAGTTGACCCACTCATGCATGTGGTTAGAAACGCTGTTGACCATGGTATAGAGAAACCAGAAGAAAGAATTGCTAAAGGTAAACCTAGGGTAGGAACAATTATAGTATCTGCTAGAAGAGAAGGTGATTATGTTGTAATTGAAGTCGAAGATGATGGTAGGGGTATAGATCCAGAGTACGTTAAGAAAATAGCTGTTGAACGAGGATTAATAAGTCGATCCGTTGCAGAAAAGCTATCAGATAAGGAAGCGTTAATGCTCATAACTCTTCCAGGCTTCACCACACGCAACCAGTCTACTCAAGTATCAGGTCGTGGTATTGGCATGAATATTGTAAAAGAAAAAATTGAATCCATAGGTGGCGTCCTAGAAATAGATTCAAAGCCAGGTGTAGGCACAAAAGTAATTATGAAGCTACCTCCTTCGTTAGCAATAATCTATGCAATAATCGTAAGAGTAGGTAACGAGAAATTCGCTGTACCAATTACTTCAATAGAGAGGATAATTTATCTCGACGACAACATAATAAGGAGCGTCGCTGGGAAAGAGGTTGTATACATACACAATAAAGAGATTTTACCACTTTACAGGCTTTCCAAGATACTCAACATAAACGATGCTAGTGAAAAACAAGCTCTTATAGTTAGAACCGATAAGGGTAGATACGCCTTGGCAGTCGACTACGTAGAAGAGCTAGAAAGTGTTGTTGTTAAACCATTGGGTAAGATAGTTAAGAATGTAAGAGGCATTGCTGGAGCAACAATACTAGGCGATGGAAGAGTTTGCTTAATACTAGATCCATACACGCTTGTCTCGCTCTACGAGTATTCAGAAGAGTGATTAACAATGAATAATATCGTCTTGAAGGCCAAGGATTTTGAGTCTATTAGCAGAATAGCCCTTAAGGAGGCCAGCCAAGCGCTTTCAAGGATGTTGAACCAAGAAATCAAGGTTGTGTCCTCATCTGTTCTCATGCTATCACCACTTGATCTAATTGACGTATTAGGTAGGGAATTACCTACCGAAGTTGTAGCTAGTTATTCTGAGTTTAAAGGTATGATTGAAGGCATTATACTCATGGTAATACCACTAGAACATGCTGCTAATACTGCTAAGAGTCTCATTGAAAGTTTGCTTGGAACAACAATGCTAGATGAAGAGATGGCAATTGACTTACTAAAAGAAATAGCTAATATAATTTTTGGATCCATAGCATCAAGCATGTATAATAAATATGGCCTAGTCATTAAATACAGTGTACCAAAAGTGGTCATCGACAACTTCATCGCAATACTTGACAATATAGCTTTGATGTATGTTACTAAGCTAGAAAAGGTAATAGTCATGAATGCTGAAATCATTGGTGGAAAAGGTATCCATGTGAAGATATTAATAATACCAAAAGAAAGGTGGCTACATCAATGACAACGTGTTGAATAGGGGGACACCGTGCGTAAACTTAGAATTATAAAAATAAGAGATTATGGTATAGTTAACGAGTTAAGGAGAAATACCATTACCGTTGGTATAGGATCTTATGTTGTTTCGAAGAACCCTGCAAAATTAGGGACATGGGCATTGGGTTCCTGTGTAGCAATAATACTTTATGACCCATTATTACCTGCTGGTGCATTAGCCCATGCTCTACTACCGAGGCCACATCGTGAAATAGATAATCCAGGGAAATATGTTACAACCGCCATCCAAGTTATGATAAGTGAGCTAAGATCCATAGGTGTCTCCTTGAAGAGATTACAAGCAGCTATAGTTGGTGGAGCCAGTATACTAGACTTTGCAAGGAACATATCAGTTAACACTAAAAATATACTGACAGCAAGAGACACCCTCTTATCGCAATATGGAATACCAATAGTCGGTGAGGATGTAGGCGGTAATGTTGGAAGAAACGTGGTATTCGATGTAAGTCAAGGCTTAGTATACGTTTGGTATACTAGACGCACATTATTCGGCACCGAGGTGAGGTAAGTGCTAAATAACTTAGACTATAAATACCTTCGCAATATGATGCTCAAACACTTAGGAATAGATATAAGTATATATAAGCCGCAATTTATTCAACGTAGGCTGCTTGCCCGCATGAGGACACTTAATATAAGTAGCGTTGACGAATACATTATGTATTTGAAAAAGAACCCTCACGAGCTAAGCTTCTTACTCGACAACATGACAATTAATGTTTCACAATTCTTCAGAGATGCACATGTATGGGAAGCTGTAAGAGAGCAAGTGTTTAAACCATTAATTTTATCCAAAAAGAAAAGAGGAAGTAGAACTCTTAGGATATGGAGTGCAGGATGCGCTCGAGGAGAAGAGCCCTACACTATCTCGATACTGCTTCATGAGCTCCTAGGTCTCAATCTTAGCGGATTCACTATCACTATACTAGCTACAGATCTAGATCCAAACGCAATAAAATTAGCAAAAATAGGTGAATACGATGCTAGATCATTAATTGAGACACCATCTAGTCTGCTTAGAAAGTATTTTTACTATGATGAAGTTAAAGGGAAATTTAGAATCAAAGAATACGTGAAGAGGCTAGTAAAATTCAAAGTTCATGATGTAACACAAACACCACCAATGATGTTTATAGATGTTATTTTCTGCAGATACTTATTAATATACTTGTCAAAAGACGCTCAACTACGTGTGCTCAGCAACTTTTATAGAGTCCTTAACAGCAGAGGATACTTGATACTAGGAGCTTCAGAGTTTCTACCGGAGAAAGCCCATAATATGTTCATTACAGTTAACTTGAAAGCAAGGATATATAGGAAGAGAATTTAAGTTTTCCATGCATTATCGTCTATCTGCACGTCAGATTACATGTTTTACCTGCATCATGTTAAGTTTATACAAACTACACTGTTTTATATTCAATAGATGATGTGCAAGAGCCTATTCTTGTACCATGTATTCCCCTTTCTACAGGTAGCAGACTAATTTCATAATAATTATAATTACTAGTAAATGTAAGTAGTTTCACGGATAATATGTCTTTATTATATTGATAAAAACAAACATAATATAAAGTATAAAGTTATGATTTCTTAAAGGCATGTATTGTTATCTCTTTGTGAGTTTCATTAAGTATGGAATTAATTTGTTCAAGTAGTTTGGCTATGACTAATCCTCTATTTGTTAGCATTACGAATTTTCTACGTGGGAATGTATCTTCGATATTCATCGTTATTAGTTTTAGTGAGCTTAAGTACTCTAAGTGCATCCTTATATTATACTGAATCCCGGCAACCTCCATTAGCTTTCTAACAGTTAATGGTTTTCCAGCTCTTAACAGCGCTAACAGTATTTTTTGTTGAGTTACGGATAGCATCCTTAGTACCAATTTTTATGTTCTTATAATCCTTTAAGTGATTATGTCGTGTGTATCGCGTAGCAATAAACACAACACTAAAATAGGCTTTCTCTTTAAAGTAATCTGGGGTGAGCTTCTGACTAGAGATAAGGCTAAGCTTACAGAACTAAGGAACGTATTACTTAGTGAGACAACGCTTAAGGAAAGTTTATCTAAATTTCTCGGTAAAATTGGTGAGGACCTAGCCACAAATACTATTAACAGATTAAACGCTGTTGCTAGTCTAATTGCTAAATTAGAAAAATCAACTGTTAAACTAAATAAAATAGAGGCAGAGATATCAAGTTTGTTTACAAGGTTTCTTGAATATGTGTTAAGTAGTTCAACACCCGGGATAGTAAATATTGGACTATTTGGATTCATAAGTGATAAATTAAAGAAAATGCTTGGCGGCAGGGTTAGAATTGAATACAAGGTATCAGGCTACCATATACTTGAACCAATATGCTTCTTGCTTTTCCTGGACGCGGCAGTTGGGTTAGGCTACGAAGTAGTTACTGGTCAAGGTAATAGGGTACCCATGTTAAATCTGTATGTAAGTACTCCAGCTTATGAGTATAGGAGCTTAGACGAAGCTCTGAGATCCTGTTCTCCTGTAATTCACTTACGTAAAGGGGCGTCTACCCTGGCTGTATTCTTTAAGCCTATACTATGGTATAAACTTGGGATAAGTCCTTTAATCCAAGTATTTAGGGGTATGGTTCACATTGATAGACACATAGGGTCTAGAAAGAGGGGTGCACAGACAAAAATTGTTGCCCATCTAAAAATAGTTAACGGAAAGAAGGTAACACATTATGCTGAAGTACATGAATATATGGCGTGGTATAGAAATAACATAGAAATTGCTAAATTACAGCCCATCTACACACTTTATATGGGCGAGTTCACCAATAGAATAGGAATAGGTAAAGAGAGACTGATGTCTATAGGTTACGAGAAGGGAATAACCCCAAAGCAGTTGAGAAGAATAAGAGAAATAATAGTTAAGGATCTCCAAGACCTGGAAATCGTTTTAAAAGCTTGATCGTATTCTTCATCGACTTTAATAGGCTGCGGAAAAGCAGTAGTTTTCCAATATTAATAGTTTCGTTTTGCTAAGTCATTGGATTTTACTTGTATTTAAGAACTATCTTCTCCTCCATCTTATCCACATGTAGGTGCTTACTGCAGCACTTCCACCTATAACTCCCATTACAACGTATCTAACCATTTCTTCACTGAGAATCGGGGTCTCTTTCTCTGGTTTTGCTAAGGTAGTATTTGTTGATGCAGTAGGCTCATTGACTTTTATCTTGATAATATTACTCTCTGCAGAAGCTAATTGCTCATTGCCTTCGAATACAGCTTTTATATAATAAGTTCCTCCCTTTAATGGTATCCAAATAGTCTCTGCTACACCATCTTTACTTGTCGTAACAGTTGAGTATTTTTTCCATTCTTGGTTTTCATATCTATACATTATTGAGAGCTTGACACTATACGCAGGATTAATGTTAATACTTAGCTTAACTTTTTGCCCTGCTTCAACCGTTGTTGGTGATGCAGAAATAGTTAATTTAGGCCTACCCCTTAATACATTAATGGCTACGATGTTGCTCACTGCTTCATGATAGAATTCTGACCCTGGAAAACGAGCTCGTAGCACGTAGTTACCAGGCTTGGATGGTACCCATATATATTTGAAGTTTCCAGTAGCATCTGTTAGAGCATGGCCTAAGACAACCCAGGTGAAGCCTCCATCCATGCTTCCCTCTATATCTAATGTCGTATTACTTAGCGGGGGTTGTGTTGACCCACGTAGTTCAACAGCTGTGAAGGCGTTAACCTCAGTAGCATTAGAATACATGTATACATTAATCTCTCTCTTGACTATAACTTTAGTTGTTGTTATTGTTGTCCCGTTTACACCAGACTGATGTATCCAGGATACCCTGATTACTATGTTGTGTATACCCTCCTTTTTAGGCTTAAATGACACGAAGACTACTGCTACTCCCCCAGGTAATAGTGTGTTGATGTATTTTTCGTCAACAAATGTTTTCTCATCGTATACAGAGAGCGTGACGCCATAGACGGGTGCAGCTCCAGTATTTTTAACTGTAATGCCCAGCTGTATGTAATCACCGAGCTCTACTTCTGTTGGTGCATCAACATCTATCTTGATGTAAGAGGGTAGTACATATACATCTACAAGCATGCTTAATAGCGATGAATACGGGATTCTTTGTTCTCCGAGCTTCACGTAGCCCTCAATACCTATGTTTATTATCTTGTTTGCATGCTCTCCTGGCTTCAGTTTAGCGTATTCTGGGTCTATTAAGGGAATATTGAAGGTTATTGTCTTGTTATCACCTTTACTATTAAAGGTTCCTAGGTACTTTGAGAACTCTAATGTGTCAGTGATTATACTAACCTTAGTTATGGATAGGGTTGAATTTTCTGGTGCCTCCATTGCCTTTATAGATATGTTGATTGCTATATCGCTTCCGATTATCCATGGAGTCTCTGTTGTAACTTTTACCTCTAGCACCCAGCCACCCCAATCCGTTATAGTGTAGGAGAACGTTCTTACACGCTTCATCGTGGTAGAGCTAGAGGATTCTGCAAGTACATGGCTAGTGGATGCTATGAGTGCCAGGATTATAGCTATGCAAATAAGGGCATGCAAAGTTGATGTTTTAAACTCAGACCTCATGGCTTGTTTCCTCTACCTTCTTCTCTCCTGTTATATGTTTTCCTTCTAATTTCTCTTTGCTAATGTTTCTCCTAAGCATAACAATGTAAGCAATATTTGCAAGTGATAAAGTGAATGCTATAGCTACTATTAATTGCATATAAGTATTCGGTTGAGTAATGCTTGCAAGACTTGTTATATTCTCCAAGATATTCTCTATTCTCCGTATTTCCTCGTCAAATACAGAAACTTTCTTTTGAAGCTCGTATACTGTGGTCTCTAATTTATTGACATGTATTCTCATCTCACTTACCCCAGAGACCTCATATGTTTCTTCAGGGAATCTAATTACTACCTCTTGCTTACTTGATGCGACAATAACCTCTACAGACGTAGTTATATTATCGTATTCAGTAATTACTGTAGCTATTGTACCCCTGGGCACCTCGAAGTAAGCTTCCCCGTTATGATTGGTCATTGATACAAGTCTACGTAGGTTGTCGACAATTACGTTAACATGAGCATTCTTTAGTGGTGTATTACCGGATACAACTTTAACAACCAGTATTGCGGTTTCAGGACCCTTTAATTCTACAAATATCTCAGCATGATCAGGGATCATGTCTAGCCTAAGTACAGGTGAACCCATAGCTACGTCGTTAACATAGATATTTTTGATGTTACTCCCCGAGCCCTTTACCATCACTTTTAACGACTTATTAGTTAATCCTAGATCACTTAAACTTAACTCCCCAAGAACCAGTGGCATTGATGGAGTTAGTATGAGGAAGTCCTTGCCGATTGTTAGCCCAGCAAATCCTCTAATAACCAGTAGATCATATATAGGTATCAAATGTTTCTGATTCTGATCCAGAATTCCTTGCGATAACATCTTCATATAGGAATTCACAGCTAGGAGGTACCCATCATCAGGGTACCCATTAAGTACGAGGATGTAGGGAGTTACTGTCATAAGGATGTTGTTATTTAACACCTTCTCATTGATACCCGGTTTCCCCAACATGTTTACAACATAACGTATATGTTCTGAGATATGTGGAGGATCCACAAGAGCTAGTAGACATGAGTATAAGGCATATTCAGGGCTGTCAACAATTGATCCGTTGTAAAGTATTGCGTATATGTAGTGGTTATTCTTATAGAAAGTATCTTCGATAAGATCCCTTAACTTATTGTATGCGTTCACATAAAATGCGGGATCATAGCCTAGTTCTCTTGCTAATTCAGCCATTGATCTAGCAGTAGCTGCAAGCATACCAAATGCTACGCTATACTTGCCTTCACCAAAATACGGTATTATTGAGAGTCCAAGTCTTACCGACTTATTACTTAAAATATCTTGAAGTAGGGGTCTCAGTACTGAATCAATTATCAAATACATCGACCTAGTCATTAGCTCTGTTGACATACCACTTCTAGCTACTTCAAGTAAAGATAGACTCAGAAAAGCCATCTCATCGATTTTCCCGGCAACATTTTCTTCTCTCAGAAGAGACGTGATCATGTTGTTAATACTTGTAATAACCGCTGACCTAAATTGTGCTAAATCTATGTATGGTAGCATGAGAGCTGATGACCACACATCAACTACGTTTACCACGATTCCATCGGGTGTTAAGCCCTTTAACGAAATGCTGTTCAACCTGGTTAGTATTGAATAATAATACATTTGAGTAATTGTTTCATCTCGTGCATTCACTCTTGGAATATTCTTTACTAAATCCGTGAAAAATTCTTGTGATTCCTCCATAATATAGTGAAGGGATTCTGATATCTGGCTAACCTTATAGGTGGTCTCTCCAATATCCCTCCCTAACGTGATTATTAAGTCTATATGAGCACCTCTAGGAGTGTTTGCCGAGTTTAATTGGATAACTACCTCACTTCTAGACTTCACAGTTGAGTTTATAGTTGTATTGTCATCCGACCATATAGCTAAGCTTACGAAACCCAAGTCTAAGACCACACCTTTTCCAGGGAATTGTACTACAGCCTTTAGTGGTGGACTGATGTTGAGCTTCAGTGATACATTAAAGTTCTTCATAGGGCTAAGCGTATATAAAGAGTGAACTATTGTTCTCTTACCTTGAAGCATGTAGGAGGTTACTATTAATTCGCCTATTGCTTTACTAACTATCCTGCTGGAAACATGGTACCCACTATATACTACTCTACAATAACCTATGGACCCCTCCTTAAACAAGTCTGTACCGGTATCGGCATCCACTACTGTTTCATTAAAGTAGATTTTAGCTATTTCGTTATGTGGTGAAACATAGTATAGGGATTTGAGCCTCCCACTAACACTATATAATGTGAATATTCCCTCATTTCTTATAGAGCTTATGATGTCTCTTAAGGGGAATTCTATATTGGGTACTCCTCCTACCACCACATCATAGGTTATTTGCCCGTTGTAAGCTTTCTGTTGACCATAGTATATACTATCAGCCAGCGAGGTATACGGTGCGTTCACCGACAACAACAATAACAGTAATAACGCTACCCTTATAATCTTCACCTATCATTACACCTAGTCAAACTTTTACATATTAACTATTAAACTTAGACAAGTAGGCGACTGCTGATCGTTATCTAGTTATACAGTGAGTTAAGTTGACATTAGTAGCTAAGGTGGCTAAGTAAATGATTAGTATAGAACCTGGGAGTATAAAAGGTTGAATACATAGGCTTAGTTATGGTACTGTAACTGTCTGTTCAAGGCCCATTGAGAATGCTTGAATTAACATATCAGCAAGCTTGGATGATACAATCATTGTTACACCGCTTAATATAAGTAGTATTGAAGCATTTACCCAAACACTACCTGGGTAACCGCCACTGGCCGTCTTCATTGCGAAGGCATTCAGCAATGTTAATGTGAAAATGAGGATAAACTTCATTATGATTATTAGTTCTGGAGGAAATGGTGTTATATTGAATATCTGTGTTGGCAGTGAGGTACCCATTTTTAAGAATATTTCCTGGAACAGTATTATTAATGATACGATAAACTCGGTTATCGCGACGATAAGTGTATGTAATACGTACATTGTAGCTTCAAATGCCTTAGCAACTTGTTCTCTCCTTTTCCTTAAATTTATGATATGTTGGAGGAGATTGCTTAGTGCTGTACCCACCTTTGCCGCGTCTCCACCTGCTTCAGTAGAATCATAGAATATGTCAACTCCTCTTCTAATAGCTTCACTTCCAGTTTCTCCGATGAAATATAGCCATGAAACTCTCTTATTAACACTATTAGTTAACCTAGCATAAAGTCTTCTTAGAGGTCTTGTTAGTTCACCGAAATCTGTCCTTAGTAGACTGCCTAAGGCGAGTGTATAGTTCCTTACGCTCATATATGTTAAACCAAGACTTCTAATAAATACTATGAAAAAGTTATCCATGTTCTTAACTTTATTCTCTATTCTCCTCCCTATTAGACCTGGGGCTAGGACTGCTATTCCAAATACTATCATGAAGTATGAGGGGTCGTTAAACAACTTAAATACTAATATCCCAGCTAAGGCTCCAATGCTTATAGCTATTATAAGCGTATATGCATATAATTTACGCTCTGGCAGATTTATCCTTAAGTCATGTACGAGTTTCTCCTTAGGGAGAGATCTCTGTATCAACAGTACTAGTGCTACAAGTGCTACAATGGTTCCCATAAAAGCTGCTATGATAAGATTTACTCCACCATAAAGTAGTAATGCTATAAGGGTCATGTTGACGATTATGAATATGGCTGATGACGCAGCTGCTGTGTATATACCTAGTAATGTCTTAATGGCTTCTAATACTCTAGAGTAGCTAGCTTCATACTCAGTTAAGATTGCCTCATATTCTGTTTTAAGAAATCTTTCAATATCTTCGCCTACGTTCAAGGCTTCAGACAATCTGATTAAGAAATCCTTGAATACTGGATTGTTAACCCTTTGAGCTTGTATTCTTATAGACTTGATAAAACCGTATCCCCACTCCCTAGCTAAAACTGCTATCCGATGTAGTATTTCACCATATTCCCTATATGTTGTCCCCGAGATCCCTTTTAACAAGAATAATCTTTCATTAGGAGGTTTTCCCGTAGATACAGAGTACATGTGGGTAATTAGGAAGACTAAATCCTCGTCAACACCAGTGACTATACCTCTTTTCTTTAAAGCATTAATTAGAAAATAAACTAGAAACGATATTGGTGGTATAGCTAGGATTATTAGGTTATAGGGGTATTTTAAGAGAAAATATGCGATTGCACAGGCTATGGTTAACCAGATAACTGGGTTTTTAACGAGGTTTTTTATAGGCATATATTTAATACCTCATAGCAGACTTCCTTTTCTTAATCGTTTGAAAGCTTCTTCTAACCCTAGCTCATGTGTTTTAACAATAGCCTTCCATACATCATAGTAGTTGAATATTTTCCTTCTAACTAATTCACGTAGGTATTCTGCTCTCATTTCAAGTTCTTCATATATTTTCCTCATTTCAAGTCTTGATAATCCTCTCATAGTAGCTATTTTCTCTTCCAATAGATAACTCGCACCACGTCCTCTAAAGACGAATACATCCTTTACAGGGTCCCAGATGAATACTGGGATGAATATTATGGAATCAGTGTTTGGGTCATAGCCCAGTATCTCGTTGATACTTAGTACTCTTCTCACCATAATACCTTCTCTCCATACAGCACTCTGAATTATAACGAAATTCAAGTTGTCCATGAATGTCTTGGGGATATTTATGGGATCGCCAGTTAATCTCTGGATCAGTCTTTCCACAGAACCTGCATGAAAAGTCGAGAGAACCGGGTGCCCGGTTTGCATTGCTTGAAAAGCTATTGCTGCCTCTGGTCCTCTAATCTCTCCAACTATTATGTAGTTAGGTCTCTGTCTAAGAGCTGCTCTTAGTAAATCAAACATTGTAACTGAGGATTCCTTGCTCCCTGTTTCCCTTGTAAGCTCTCTTACCCAGTTAGGATGTGGAAGTTGTACTTCAGCAGTATCTTCTATCGACACTACTTTAGCTGTCGGTGGTATGAATGTAGCTATCGCATTAAGTGTTGTCGTCTTACCACTTGCTGTTTCACCACATATAAAGCCACTCATATTGTTTTCTAGAAGCATCCATAAATAGGCTGCCATGTATTCATTCATGGTATTCCAAGCTATAAGCTGTGTTATACTAATAGGAGTTTTGCTGAATTTTCTAATAGTGAAGTTTGATCCATTAAGACTAACATCAGAACCGTATACTATATTCAACCTCGAGCCATCAGGTAATGTGGCATCAACTATGGGTCTTGCATGAGAAACGGGCTTACCCACACGCTCTGACAGCCTGATAACAAACATGTCTAGTTCTTCTGATGTCTTGAACTCTATGTTTGTCTCAAGCGGACCAAATATCTTGTGTACTAGGTAGATGAAGCCTATTCCCTTCGCCGTGATATCCTCTATCCATGGATCTCTTAGAAAAGGTTCCAGTATACCCAACCCTACTTTATCTCTTATTAAATAATACCTTAGGTATTCGTACATTCTCCTCTCTACTGGTATTTTTCTCACGGATGGTTTTACTTTATCATAGTTTACAGGTGTATCTACTATTCTTATTATTTTTTCAAGTTTTGAAAGCAGTATCTTTTTCTTCTCTTCTATATCCTCTGCAATATCGCCCTCTGTTATAACATCAGCTAATTTTATCTCAACTAGTTCCTCTAAGCGTGGATCAGGGCGTGGTGGTTCTATTGCTATATATTTCCTATATCCTGAAATAGTTCCCCGGGGTGGCGTGTATACATGGATGAATATTCTTTCGCCAACAGGGTATATTATGTTTACTTTCTTCAGCTTTTTCATGCTATAATCCAACTCGTATGTATCATAGTACTTAGGTATTCCTATCTCCTTAGCAATGCTTCTTACATAGTTCATTAGGTGAGGGTTTTCTCTTAATGCTCTAGCGAATCTAGGATCTATATCTGTCAATTGAACAGTAATATTAGCCATATAAGACCCCCTTATGCCCTAGCTACTGAAAGTGGAAGAACTTTAATTCCAAATGCTGGATCAACGTCGAATGCTATGGTGTTATCTACTAAACCTAATGCTCCTCTTAGCTTGACTATCTCCATGATTTTAATGAGTTTGCTACCAACCTCCGCCATCTTGAGTCTTATATATCCGTCACAGATGCTCCTAGCTCTAACCATGATTTCTTCCTTGAGGGCCTCGGGGTGTATTGTAAGTAGTATTACCTTGCCTTCAGAGACCAGGGTCCTAGCTTGTGTTAAGAAATCTAGTACTGCACCAACGTTTGCATATACTGCTAAGACGCTAAACGAGTCAACTACAAAGACATCCCACTCATCTTTAGTTAACGACATGAACTTTCCTACAATACCTAAAAGCATTTTAGAGATTTCTTCCGCCCATTTTATCCCCTCCATATGTATAGGATATATCTTAAGTTTTCCTCTTAGAAACCAGTCGGTCATGTTAAAACTCAGTCTTTTTGCTTGAAGCAGTAATTCTCTAATCGTGGATTCAGTAGTTATATAATTCACCGTTAACCCAGCTTTAAGTGCTCCATAGGTTATTTGTTGTACTAATACACTCTTACCCGTACCATGATCTCCTTCAATTAAAATTAATGACGGTATAGGTATTCCTCCGCCTAATCTACTATCCAGTTCTTCGTTTCCTGTAGGTATAAGTTTCTTCTCTTTCCCTTTACCAGCTTCTTCTTGTCTCCCTTGTTGCACTACACTCATCAAGCCTATGCTACACCTCGCTATGTTTTAAAGGCACGTTCCGTTCTACCAGCATTATCTGAGGCTACCACTAATAATCCATCCATTCCTTGAATAGGCTGGACAGGTAAGTAAGCAATAATCTCAGCTACTTCTCCTGGGCGAAGGTAACGATGTGTACTATAATTATAGATTATGGAATCTTCTAGTACTATCCTATTAACATGCCATGTACCTGGGCCTTTGCTTTCATTAAAATAGAGCATATATGTAACTAGAGTAGGTGTTCCAGATACATTGGCATAGTATTCAATAATAATGTCAAGGTTTGAGATATCACTGAGCGTTATAGGTCCTTCATTACTTATGTTAAACAATATTGTTGTGTTGTTAACAAGGATGTTTTTTATAATTATATTAATGCGGTTACGTTGGAGTTCTTTTATAGCATATGTTGCTAAGTTTACATAGCTATAAATACTGTATATAACCAAGAATAGTATCAACATGAACGAGAATGTAAATACTATTACTACCGCAGCAATATCAACGCTCCCAAACCTAACCCGTGAATGTATCTTCATCTGAAACACCGTTGGGAAGAACTATTTTTATATAATATGGTCCTTCAATTGACGTTGAATTATATATTCTGATTATAAGCGTCTCTCCAGTACCCCATGTATTATCCGATATCGTTTCAGTATAATTCCATATATTCAATCCGGATGTTCCATAGGTATAGAGCTTCACTTTAGTATCGTTTCCAAAGTATATATCAGTTGAGTAGAGTTCATTGATTGATATACTTCTTTGCCCAGTATTTTTAACGTAGACAACAAAATATGTGTCGTTTACTGTTAGATACACTATGTCGATAGAGGTTTTCATTTTATCTAGAGCGTTCCTAGATAAAGATTTAAACGTTGAATCTATGGCTCCCACTTGGCTAATTATGGCTATAGCGAATATGGAAGCCATTAATACTCCTGCTATCACTATAATAGCGGTGCTGATGACTGTTGAAGGCATTAATGTAGCACCTAGGGTTTAATGAATTTATCGAGTATGTCATCCCTATTTACCGCCAACTTAACTATTTCACTATCTGCCTCCTTATCCTCTACTCCAAAGATCTTAGCTAACATGTAAAGAGCTATGAGTTGATCATCTACTCGTATACCTATTTCTCTCGACTTAACAACTAGTGATAAGGTCTTTAAGACTAGATCCATATCATCTCTATCGAGTAACCCTATATTTGAAGCAAAGCGTATTATCTGTTCAAAAGCGTTCTCAGGCATTTTCTCAAGCATAGCATCAATCCATTTAACTAGTCTAATTAGTTTACCTAATCCTAGTTTCTTAGCTGATTTACTTAAGACTATGCTCTGTAGAGAATCCTCAAGGTATCTTTCATTGTTCTCCTTTAAACCCTCACGGCCTCCTAGTGATGGAAAGTCTATTACATCCTCACTACTTTCTACATTATCGCTTTTTTCGTCATTCTCTTCCTTCTTCTCTGGGATAGCTTTCTCCTCAGATTCACCTACATTTAGAGTTGATGACAATATCTCCTCTAGAGACTTCACATCTTCTTTACCTTGATCCTCAAATAAATCGCTTTTCTGAATTTTTTCTAACTCATCTGTTGATCCATCTTCTTGTTTTCTAGGTGGCCCCTGAACTGCTAGAACTTGAGCACCACCTGTAGAACCAGTAGAAGCTGTAACCGCAACTGGTATCTGCTCTGGTTGCTGTACTGTTTGTTGTGGCTGGGGACCATGTATTTCATGTACTTGTTGAGCACCGAATCCTAGTAATTCAGCATACTTTCTCATGATATTGAATGGATTACTAACTTCAGCAACAGCAGCTCTTAGATCAACTAGAGTCGCCTTTATACCCTCTATGGTATTAGCAATATTGTTCTTGAGTGACTGTACTTCTTCCTCAATAGCCTCTATCCTCTCTAATACATTAGCTAGTTGCGGAAGATTGGTTAAGTCTACTTGTCTCTCTTCCTCTTCACCACTACTCTCCTCTTCTCTCCTACTATCCACGGATTCCTCGCTACCCACCTCCTTGCTCTCGCCTAGTTTAACCGTCTTTACCTCAACATTCTCTTTCTTAGCTCGCTCAATAAACTTCTTTATAGTCTCAGTCTTCCCTACATTCTCCTCTATAATCTCTTCACTTGCCTCAACCTCACCAGGTATTTGGTGGACAAGACTACTTGGATGAGACTTAGAGACTCTTCTATCTATAGCCCTAACCATTACGGATAACAAGGGGTTCACAAATACCCTACATATAGGGCAATTACATAACCAGAAATCATCCTTATCAACAACTTCCGATGCACTATCGTTCTCTTCCACCTCTTCCGTACCCACTGGCTCAAGTATTTCCTCCGCCACCTCTATCACCTTCTCACACCTTTTCTCCTCCTAAGGGAAAACATACTAGCTATAGATACAATAAAGGCATGTATACCTATCGTAAGTACCACTGCTGACACAACCGTAAGTACAGCAAAGTACAAGAGGTCATTACTCCTTAAACCACGATAAAGCATAAACATACCGACAGCAACTAATGCCAAAGAATAAA
>CAYUVB010000013.1:0-35453 GCA_964448055.1 uncultured Desulfurococcales archaeon
CTCTTCGCTACGGTTTGATGCTATTAGGATTGTTCTACATAACTAGTTCACTATACATGTATGGCATGTATATTCACGGTCTTCACGATATATCACTTACACTATTCGTTGGAGCTCCAATGATCCTTGGATTAATGAATTTAACTGCCTCGGTACCATTATTCATTAAGAGGGCTACTAGAATAGTACTCCCAGTTATATTACTATGTTGTTTAACTACACTAGCATGGCTTAGCTATGTATGTTGGAAAGCAGCTTTGATAGGTGCTATCACACCACTATTAATCACGTTAGCCGTATCTCTAGGTATAGCCCATGCATTGACATTTTTATTCACCTATAGAAATATGTTTAGAAAGTATAGCTAAGAATTTAGCCTCTAGTATAGTTCAAGTTTTCTTCAGGCTTGGAATATGTGCCTTGATTGCTAAGAATAACAAGTGTTTATAGTTATGATAAACTTGATGGAGAGTTATTAAGGTATCTAGTAGCTAGTAATATTGTATGGAGTTGTATTGCTACTTGTTTCTCTAGAGGTATGTATTCTATATGATGACGATGTAGCTTAGCATAAAGGTTTTCAAAGACATTGGTAAATTTTCAATTACTTCCCTAACATCCATGCCAGGATCACTCTTGCCACATCTATTCAAGAGTCTTAGTGCTATCCCTAGCTTCAACAAAGTATTCCACAGACCTCTAACCACTACGATATCAAATTCCTCAGCTCTAGAAGCCTCCTTCTCATACCGCTTATCTACTGTAACCCTTCTTTTCAATGATTCTAACCTGCTACTCCAGCTAAGCAAGTATTCTTCAGCTTCCCATAGGTAGGGACACTTCCTATCTACGTAAGGAATGAACCTCTTCACCATAGACTCTACGAAGTCAGCTGAATGGTATCGCTTATAGTCTCTAATCATAAGTATATTATCCAGAAATACCGTACTAGGGATACCAGGTGTCTGTAAGTGGAAGCAATTGCTATTCCCAGCGTCGTGGCTAAGCGTATTAAGCGGGAGGCAGAGAGGTTAGGCTTTCTCTCGAAGAGTATATTGTTGAAATTCTCTCGCAAAAACTTGATCCTTATGATAGAGCGAGGGAGTACATAGAGTCTGCTAAAGAGCTGTTAGAAGAGGCTGAAGGAGAACTTGCCAAGAACAATATTCGTCAAGCGGCTGAGAAAATTTGGGGAGCAACAGCACTAGCTATTAAGGCGTATGCATATTGGAGGGATAAGAGGAGGATTAGTAATCACAAGGAATTGTGGGAGTACAAGGATGTAGTAGCAAGAGAATTAGGTGATTGGGTTAGAGCAGTATTCCAGCGTGCAAGCTCCCTACATATGTGTTTCTATGAGGGATGGTGTACTAGACAAGATGTTGAGGATATATACGGTATAGTAAGGAAACTAGTTAAATCAATAGCAGAGGAGATTATAGGAAGGGAAAAATAAACAATATTATCATTAATAGAGAAAACTGATATTAGGCTTAACCTTAGCTAGTATAAGAGAACGAACAGTAAGTATTGTTGTTTATGGACAAAATACCAAAAGATCATACTTTATAAGTACCTAATAGCCGTGGTATTGTTATGTCCAAGTCGTAGAAGGGATATCAGCTAGGTTCTTCTCCTTATACAATTGCAGTATATGGTATGTTTGTCTGCGAATATTTACGCACTAAAACGGAAAGTAGATAAGGTGATTCCTTTAACCGAAGATTACGGTCTTGGCCTACGGGTTCAAACCATCATCCTATCCTAGGTGTTAAAGGTCTTTGAGCGACATCATAGTTGCTGTTGACTATAGTGCTAAGCCTAGGTATATTGGTGTAGTTGTTGCTAGAGAACATATAATCAAGTCAAGTATTTTCCTAAACAAGGCTTCCTGGATAAAACACATAGCCGATTTACTTGAACATGAGAAGACAGTGTACCTACATAGATTTCCAGATAGATTAGCCAAGATCAAAGAATTTCTAGAACATATAAGATGGTTCAACTATACGAGAAGCTGTAATGATTTCGTGAATAGGTTAAACCCGGCCATAGTTATTGTTGACCCAAAGCTAGATCCCTATATCAGTTATCCACGCAAGATCCCCGAACATAGGGTTACAAGAAGACATGAAAAGATACTAGTACTACTAGCAGATAACGTAGCATATTATGTTCATTGGATTTTAGAAATTAAAAGAAAGGACGACAGGGAACTCAGAAGAATTATGAAGTAAGGCCTCCTCACGGCCGACACTGCGGCTTATCTTCACTCACCACAGCCGCCACTCGGAGGCCTACTCACAAGTGTGTGTAACTGTTACACACACTCATAAAACTATTGGTATAAGATCTAACGATGAAGGTAATAGTTAAGGATAGAGTATGGTTTCGTTTCCAGTACTAAAGGTAGGTGTAAGAAGCTGAATAGTGAAAGTCTGTGCTTACATTATTTGTTTATTTTCATTTCTTAACATCTTAACATTGATTTACTCATACACCTTCTCTACGAACATAGCTTACATCCTACAACTTCATCGTAATTAATTTCTACTTAGATGGAATAATTAACTATAATGTAAGGTGAATTCTATTGCTACTGTTCCTTTGAAGGGTTTGTATGGGTAGTATCGTGCGGGTACTACCCATTCTCCACTAATCTCCCATCTCTGCTTACCAGTTGTTTCTGGTGAGACCGTGAACTCGAAGCCTGGTTCTATCTTTACTGTTTCCTTTGTTGCATGAGTATAAAGTGGTTCTCCAAGGTCGTGAACCCATCCAGCAATATTAGCTCCTAGGTCTCCTTCACTCGATGTACTCATAATATAGTCTCCTGGATAACTCCATGTAAGGCTTACTCCAGGAGGCCATGTAGGAGATACAGTGATCTGCGAAGGAATGTTGCTCATGGAGCTTGGACTATAATCTCTAAGATCATATATACTTGTATAGTAGTTAAGATAGTAATGTGACTCAATGTAATCATTCCACCAGGCATCACCAGATGCATCAACCCAGCCCAGCTTAGCACCCGATATAATCTCTGTTACACATCTTACTGCATAGAGATCCATATCACTCCATGGATCGGGGGTATAGTATAGTATTTCGTGTTCTATATTCAGCTTTCCATAGGGTTTCCATTGCTCATCAGAACTCCAGCTAACAAATCCTATTATCTTCCAATCACTTGTCTCGTATTCTAGCATTTTAATAGCATCGTTTAGGGCATCATAGGTTATATCGTTACCTGCGTAGCCTTTGATCATGACCGGGTATCTTCCTCCCTTCCTTGGCGTCGTTGATATCAGCTTATATATGTATACGTTTGTTCCGTTGAAGGTTGCGGAGAATGTTGCGATCCTGGATAGTATGTGGTCTATTTGCTTCTTCGCCTCCTCGTTTAGGGTTATGATTACGAACATTTTCCTTAAGAGCTGGGATATGATTTCCCTCTCACTTGGTGCTAGCCTTCTAGTAACTATTACTATTCCTTTCTTAGCAGGTATCTCTCTTAGAAAATCATACTGTATGATGTCTGCTTTGATCTGCTTAACAAGTTCTCTGAGTCCTCTCGGTATATCACCGATAACATATATCACAACGTTATCGTATAGATTCTCAAACTTGTTTATGGTAATGGTAGTAGCCGACCTAGATATAGGATCTTGATGAACATCAATAATAGATGAAATCTGATTTGTATTGCATTGTGAAGTATAGTAGTATATAACGTTAACTAAAGCTAGTAGGGTGATTAAGATAGTAACTATAACTTTATCCATGATTACTGCCCAATGTTATTTACTAAGTTCACGGTTTTACTAACCTTGGGGTCTTAGTTATTATTACGAGTATCTCCTGCCATGGTAGGTGCTTTCTTATTAGCGGGTTTAGCTTCTTTACCTCCTCTACAATGTATTCTATGGTTTCGCTAAGCGTTTTATTGTTCTTCTTGGCCAGCTCTTCTACGCATGTTACGTTGAATATTATTGATGTACCATATATTGCTTCACCGAAGGAGAAAAAGCATGGTATCTCGTTTAAGGCGCTTAGCATTTCCAGCCGCTGGTAAGGTCCACCAGGTGGTAGGGATCCTAGCTTCTCTACTACAATAACTCTACCACTATAATCCTTAAAGTACTGGTAAGCTAGCTTAGCGAACTCGTCAATATCTAATCCACTACATCCTTCAATGACTATGTGGAAATCGTGGTCCTCTACAAGGAACTCTATCTCCATTGGTGTTAAACCTCTATGACTGATATCTTCTAGGAATTTCTTGATCTGTTCATGTATCTTCTCGATATTCTTGCTTAAGTACCTGGTTTCATTAACCTTAACTACGTATGAATTCTCTACCCACACTGTATGAAGTATTATTTTCGGTGATTCAAGATATAGATATGGTGTTATCTGGCTGAGTGCTATGTTATCGAAATCTATGTACCTCATGCCTGGTAGTATTAGTAGCCAGTAACCGTCTCCTAAGTCTCTGAATAGAGACCGGTTAACCTTAATTATAACGAGTTTTCCCAGATCTTCAATAATCCATGGTACCAGGTCCCCTTGGATACTGGAAGTAGTGTTGACTTGAATTACTGTGGGCTCGGTAAACCAGGGTTTTGACAATGTTCTATTACTACTTGGTACAATTACTACTAATGGTAGATTACACCATGCTCCTCCACTGCATTCTATCAATGCAATGTATACTCCTTCTGAGACGTTTTTAGATGTACCTATTAGTAACGTTGTACTATGCTTCTCGTAGCTGGTCATTGTAACTACTTTCTCGGTAAACGATATGTTTAGTCCATTAAATGATTGTATATGAGGATAGGGGTTAACTATTCTTAATGTAACATTAGTTTTTACTCCAACAGCGAAGTCTATTGGTATAAGTTTTAGGCTAACTCTTCCAACATGCCCAGGCTTTACTACTATGGTGTTCACTAGTGTTAAGTTCATATCGAGTACGCTATCATTTACTCTTACGTGCACAGGTATTGTTATATTCTCAATGCTAGCTCCAATAGTATTCTCCTTTTCTATTCTTATTAATACTCTAGGCCATGGATGCCGAGGAAAACTTACATAATCATACATTGCTAATGGTTTTCCCGTCTCAGCATCAACTACTACAACGTAGGCCATGTAGACTCCACGTTTGAAAACAATGATCCAGCATAACCTGTACTGACCTAGTACGCTAGGGTCTAGAGGCTCTCTTAGATACCATATGCTAGCATTTCTACTAAACCTTAATATAGCTAGGTAAGCGGAAACATTTAGCTCATGAGACGTTACGCTAATGCCTTTACTAAGTAGGTAGTTTCGAGCTGTATCTACTGCTTTATCCTTGCTTATGCCCACTCTGAAATCTCTGGTAATAGGTTGTATTGTCTCATTATCCATCTCTACATTTATCACTTCGTAGGTACGTGCATTAACTGAGACCTCAATACTTGCATTATATCGTAAGCTACCTATAATAGGGTAGTCTTCATGGTATCTCATGAAGTATATGTACCACTCGGGATCACGTATGACGGTATTGTTAACTATATGGCCTGGACTAAAGAGTATTACAGTAATCTTGTATTCTGGTGAGATATTCAGCTTATTTATAGCAGTACATATAGCTTTACTAAGATTAATGTTTAAGTCTACATATCCTATTATGAGCTTGTTACCGTTTACGTTAATTGAGTAATAGTAGGGTATTACCTTCTTATAATCTAAGTTCCAGTAATGACCACCATAAACTATCCTTACACCTCTAGGACTTAGGTATTGAGAATAGTTGCAAGTCTGGATATTCAAAGTGTTAGTATTTAGATATATACTACTCTTAGTATCTACGGTATGGTCTACAGCCATAACCCCATATAGAATCCATAATGTTATAATTATAGCTGTAACAAGTAAGATAAATACTAAGTATGATCCTATACGATACACCATTATCTCTGGTCCTCACGAGGTACCTATGTATTAGCTATCCCTATTAGTCTAAGTATTCGAACAACGTGGCTCTAAAACTTTGAACAAACTCTTGTAGTGTTTTCACCTCTATAGCGCATTTCATCCAGTTACGTAAATACTATAGGGTCCATTATGGAAACATATAGCCGGCTACATAATCTAAGTAGTCGGGTATGTAGTTTAGGTCACCTGCTACTTATGTTTTCGAAGCCTAATAATAGCCATGACCGATACTAGTATAGTTAATGATATTATAGCTAGTATTACATTGATCCACTGGTTTACGCCTTTTACTTTCAATATATCTATTCGAGGTAATCCAGTATACGTTTTAAGTACTTGACTGCTATATGGACTAATAAGCACGTCTATTACTCTTACCCAGTAAGCTGTTGAGTTATATTTGCACTTAATCCTGACTCCGTATATTATCGGGTACTCGATAAGTAAGCTGGTGTTGTTAAGGTATATTTCTCTGTAAAACGGGTATATCCTAGTATATACTACATCCAACCTACACGTGGATTTGTTAATACTCTCTGGTACAACGTCTGCTAAGATCCTTCTAATATAGCTAATAGCTGTAGCTTCTAGACGTTGAGTTAGCTGGGTATCAGGAGTAATTGGTACTGTATGGTATGGCTTCCAGTAAAAGCTTGTCAGCACGTATTGATCTCCTTTAAGCCTAGTTAACGTGAGTTCCAAGACCTCGTATCTGGATAAGTGTCTAGTCAAGTTGATTTTCAACTCAATGTTTATATTAAATGAATTATCCCTAGCGCTAAAACCATAGTCTAGTTCATGTCCACTACTTAATGTTACGCCAGTACCCTCCATAAGCCCTGGACATACGTGAAAGACTTCATTAACTATACTCAAATCGCCGATCTCCTTTAAGCAGTTTTCAGTACACAGCTTATCTGTAAATATGCTTAGGTATTCATTAACGATATTTACCTTTGAAACATTCTTTATTATCGATAATAGTGTTGCAAGAACCTTAGGCCTATTAGTAATGTTGACTAGGCATTCATCGGGGTCATAGACTATTCCCGATATAGTATACTCCTTGGTCCAGTTAAGCTTGTTCAAGTTAATACTACTGGTATCAAGTGTTAAGCCAACAATTTTTCTATTGTTTCCTAGGCAAACGCCAACGTTAAAGCTGGTATCATCGTATAGTAGTCTGATCTTATAATAAGAACAGCTTTCCCAGACACCTATCCATACACTATGATTATGAATCGATAAGATCTCCATTGAGAAGTTTCTAGGGATATCAAGACCAAATATATTTCTCAGATAATAATGTAATTGATCTTTCAGCCAGGAATAATCATCACCATAAGCTTCCGGTAGACCAGTCATAAAGGAATATATAACGACAACAACTATTAGAGCTAACATTAGAGAATATCTCATAGACGATGTCTCCATAAATCCTACCATGTTATCACTTCTTAAGTAGGGTTATAAAGAATTTTTACTAGTAGATCTCTAAGATTTCCACTATAGTTCTGCCTTATAATATCGTAAATGCATGCAATAGTTAGTACTAGAAATAGTAGATGAAGTATTATATGCATCTCTTCTTGTTTCCCAAATGGTATCAGTATGGATATATTGTCTACTGTTATAGGCCATAATAATGGATTATACTTATGATGCATTGCATCAATTACTACATGTATTAATGCTCCTAATTCAATTGATACTACGTAGCTAGAGATTCCGACACTCATGTTGCTTACATTAAGTATTTTCAATAATAATTTGTAAATAGGTAATACTATGAGACCTAGAATCCAAGAAAATAATACCACACCTATAATGCTGTGTAGTACTAGTCTTGCATAGTCTAACTCATAGCCTAAGAGAACTAATACGGGTACTTCTATATCGGGTAGAAAGCTCCCAATAAGCAGACCCGGATATGATATTTTATTCTTGCTGATTTTATAGAGAAGATATGCTTGAGGGAAATGAAGCAATGTAAATACCACAGTAGACACCGTTCTTATACTACCTTTCCTTTTTGATTAAGATTATTTCTTACATAACTAAACTAAGATGTAGAAATCTCCACATGTCTTGTCTTAATATCTGGAAAACTCGTCCTCACATGATAAGAAAGAGAATAGTAGCGCTAGGAAGACCTAGGTAATGAAGCTTAATGAATACTGTAGTTAACGAGAACTGTAATAAAGTATACAAGATTAAATTACATTATTATGTAGGGGACTGCTTTCTAGCTTCCATGGCTTCACTGATGATCCCATGAATTTTCCTAGGATCTTTTACTGCATATAATGTTATTGGTTGTACCCAATAGCTTGGATAACAAGCGTTCCAGTTCCATATTTTCTATCCCAGAACCCTACGTTTACGTTTACTTGCCGAATTGAATCTAGGCTTAATATATCGTAGTCTATTCCTACTAGTCCTTTCCTAACTATAATTCGTTTATTTGTTAAGATATAGTAGATGTTTTTCCAAACGAGAAAGGAATATACGGGTGTTCCAAAGACTATAAGCCCTAGTATTCCATACCAGAAAGCAAAGAATATCAGAATTGGTAACTCAAATAGAGCCCTTGGTGATATTGTTCCAATTACTATTAGAGGGATTATAAGCCATGGAATAGCGATAAACGCTAACCCTATTCTTTTAAGCACAAAAGGAGATCTTAAGGGTTTACCACACCAAAGAACCCTTTCATTGGGTTCAAGCATCTCTCTAACATCCCAGGGAACCTCCATTAGAAGGACACCTATGAGCTTATCTCACTTATTTCGATTTTATATAGGTGTCTTCTAGAACTGGTTTAAAAATTATAGAGACAAGACATGCTCGTTAAGATACTCCTTAAGAATACTGCAAACGCAATAAGATACGCAGTTGACCATGATGCAAAGATAACATGCTTGAGTATCTCTACCCTTAATGAGACAAGATATGTAGAAGATGCTGTAAAATATGCTTACTCCAAAGGAGTTATAATCGTAGCACCCACTGGAAACAATGCAAGGAACAGAATTGATTATCCTGCAAAATTCCCCGAGGTTATAGTAGTAGGAGGAGTAGATGAGAAAGATGAATGGTAGTATGAGGAAAAGAGACTAAAAGGCATACCCATACCTATAAAGCAAGGCTCTAATTACGGCGAAGGAATTGACGTAGTAGCCCCATGCACTAGGATCCTACATGCAACCCCATACGGTAACTACGGCGATGAAGGAAATGGAACCTCACTAGCAGCTCCCCAAGTCGCAGGACTAATCGCACTAATACTGAGCATAAACCCCAACTTAAGTCCCGAAGAGGTAAAAGAACTATTAATCAAAGGCAGCGACGACCTAGGACCCAAGGGATGGGATGAAAAATACGGATATGACAGGATAAATGTATCCAAGACCTTAGAATTCATCGGAAACCGCCCGCAACCATAGAATGCCCAATAGGAATTGATTACATTTTGTTACGTGTTATTTACTAAAATTCCTCGTATTGTAGAGGACGTAGAGATTGCTAGATTACACCATGTTGTAAGGTAAGCTTTATAGAGGTATGTAAAGTATATATGTCAGTAGGAGCTAGGCCGCGGAGTGGCCCCTCGGGACACCGGTTGGGGGATGACCCCGAGGTATTTGCCGTGACGCGGCCTCCCTATACTACTTTTCAAACTCTTTAAGTTCATCAATAAGTATTCTCGGATTATCCTTTAAGACTATTCTAAAGTAATCTGCTAGATTATCTGCTAAATACATTAACCTTTTTCTATGATGTTCCTTGATTTTACTCTCTAACTTTCCTTGGATAATCTATATTGTTGAAGAGCTTATCATCTACTAGTATTACTAGTGGCCGATAACGATATACATAACTTTGAGCACACGGAACATCGAAACATATCCTAGATAACTCTAGGAACTGTTTAATTTTCTTGAATCTCCTAGGTAATGTGGATAAATATCGCTTCTTTCTATCAGAACCTATTTCCCTAAAATGCCTAACCCATGTAGTTGCTCTATCAAAATCTCTATTCTTTAAAACATGTTCTTTAGCACCTACAATAGCTATTACCCTATAACCGTCTTTGCTTAAGTCTATAGCTATAACCAAGTCGTTTAAAATTCAACACCTATGCTATAGCCCTAAACCGCAAACCTATAAGACTGTCTATGAAGCTTATCACATCTACTCAATCAATATCTCGTATTCCCTTAGTAACTCTAAATATGTAGAAAGGATACCTAGTATTTCAATCTTTACGCGTACCAGCTTATCCGTAGTAGTTAGTCCTAGCAGCGGCTATCTCTATAACATCGATTTAATGCTCTCCCAAGAAACTAAGTATTCACATCAGCAAACACGGTTTTACAATAGTTAGGGATACCATAATTAATTCTCTTAGTTACACGTTACGCTGTCTATAGCTGTTGACGTATTAACTGCGATTCATCAGGATAGACTATTTAGCTGATTCTCATAGTTTCTCATGATTTCGTAGTTAACGGGTAATGTATCTCAATACTCAGTTTTACAGATCCTCTTAGTCTAGTTTTCTTGACTTCTTAGTCAACGAGTTTAGAGTTATATTTAGCTTAAGTATTTTGATAGTGCATGGTGATAGGGTGTGAGGTCTGAAGATGTGTTTGAGGCTATCTCCCATCCTCTAAGGATAAAAATATTGAAGTTACTGGCTGAGAGACCTAGGAGTTTTTCTGAGTTGAAGAGAGAGCTTGGGATTAAGAGTAGTGGTAAACTGGACTTCCATATAAAGAAGCTTGAAGGCCTAATTACCTTAGACGATGAGGGTAAATATACTTTGACTAGGGAAGGCTATGCCGCGTTACAAGCAATTGATACCATTAGGAAATATGGTTGGCAGAAGAGAGCATTCATTATAGGCACAATAGCGTATGCTGTAGCTATGGCTTATACGTTATGGACTATGCTATGGAGGTCTGTTAAACCAGTACACATAGTCGTGCTAATACTATTAACCTCATGGTACGTATTCTATAGCTACTGGTGCATTGTGAAGAGAAAAATCTTCAAGACATACTAGTAAAGAAGAACATCTAGAGTAGTATTGAGTATAGTAAAGACCAATAGGTTAAGGAAGATCTAATGAAGAACAACTATTACTAAGTTAAGGTATCTTTATTCCCCATAGAATCCATACCTGACTACGCCGTTCTTCGCCTTAGGGTAATACATGAAGAGTCCGCGAGTAATCTAAATAAGAGTACTTAGGCAAACAAATATTAGGTGTAATATCAGTTTCTTTGCTTTCGCTAGGGTGATCTATACTGGGATACATAAGGGTTAAGGCAAGAATATGGAATGTGGAGAACCCATCCATAAGCAGGCATGTAGAGTTCCTAGTAGATACCGGAGCTATATACACAGTTTTACCTAGTAGTCTCCTTAAAGAATTAAGAGTGAAGCCCATAGGTAAGAGAAAATTTAGATTAGCTAATAACCAGGTCATCGAACGAGATGTAGGAATAGTAGGTATTGAGGTTGAGGACATAAAAACACATACAACAGTGGTTTTTGGTGATGAAGGAGTATACTTACTCGGAGTAGTAACACTTGAGGAACTAGGATTAGAAGTAGACCCCATTAAGGGTAAGTTAAGGGCTATGGAATTACTTCTTATGTTGTCATCGAGCTTAGAAACCTCTTATTAAAGTCAAGAACAATGGCCAGCAGATAAACACATAATATTAATATCTAATACTTAGTATAACCGTGTTAACTTTATGAATGAGAAGTAATATTATGAAATATGTTCGTGTAAAAGGCGTTATCGCTAATCCCTTTAAGAAAGATCTTAGAGTAGAAGTAGAATTTGTAGCTGATACTGGTGCAATATACACTATGATACCCAGACATATTGCTGAAAAACTTGATCTCAAAGTAATCGATAAGAGAAAATTTAAGATCGCTAATGGTGAAGTAGTTGAATACCCTGTTTCAGAAGCATATATAGTAGTAGAGGGTAGAGGAGTTACAAGCCTCGTCATTATAGTGTCTGAGAAAACGCCACCACTTCTAGGGGTTACTACTCTAGAACTACTAGGATTCCAAGTAGACCCAATAACAGGGAGGCTAAAACCACTAGAACTTATACTATTATAGACTTTATGCAACTACTTTTGACTATGAAATCTACATTCTAGGATAGCTTACTAGAAGTTGTATAAAGCAAGTATCTTAACTATGAGTATTAGTATATTAAATAGTGTTTTATGCGGAGTGTTTTACGATGGAATGGTGATTGTACAGTTATTGTCTAAGCATATGTACTCTATTCTTAGTCCTGCAAACTCTATGCCATACTGTTTTATGAATCCATCCTTATAGCTTAACGTTAACACTATCTTAACTACACTTCCCCTATCATGTCTCATGATAATGTATCCGCCGTGATCCACGTTTACGGAGTAAACAATTGTTTCTAACATAGGTATCTTGGATCCATTAACAAGTTCAACATAGAGTTTACCACTTACATCATGGATGTGGCTGATGAGATCCCTTGATATTGGCGACTGGTATTCCTTAATTACTAGTAGTATCTTAGATACATTTACTTCTCTTAGCTTAGTGAATTCTATGATATGTATTCCATTACTACATGCATACTCTATGATAGGTAATAGTCTCTCCACACTACCATAGATTTTCCCTGCAACAACCAGTGGCGTATGTATAGTTGTAGTAGTTCCTATAACCGTACCGTTAGGCAACATTGTCACTATAGCTGTCCGCGTTTCAACTCTTGGCCTAGGCTTTGTTTCATCTATTAATACATGACAGTTATTTAATTTGAAATTACATGTAATATTACCTGGATAAACCAATGATTCAACGACACGAACCTCTACATCACGACTGCCAGTATGTAGTGACGAACCATGAATTAGGATTACTGAAACCAGCACTACTATTACTAATACTAAGGGTATTATGAGAGCTAGTCTATTCCATAACACCTACCTATACCCTAATACAATATGATGAGCTGTAAAATAAATAACTTTTTTGACTAATTCTTCAACAAGATATGTCCATAGCATTATTACTGTCGATGCTAAGCTAATATAAGTTAGCTTATACGAATATGTATGGGAGTGCACAATAGTGTCTGTGAACTTTACTGTCAGGATACCTAAGGAGTTAGCAGCAAAAATGCGAAAGTATAAGGAGATTAACTGGAGTGAAGTGGTCCGCAAAAGCATTGAAAGATATATCATGGAGCTTGAAGAAGCCAAGAGTATAGAAACACCATACGAGATCATTGAAAGACTTAAGGAGATTGGAGTAAGAGAAGAAGACATAATTGAGTACAGTGAAACAATAGAGGAAAGGTATCATAGGGATATGGTGAAGAAGGAATGGCAGAGAAACTATATATTCGAAATTTCCGAACACCTAGTTCCATTGCGTAGTCTTAAATCCACCATTCCATATACAAGTATAATGAGAGATTAGGGTGAAGTATATGCGCACAGTGTTAGTTCTTATGGCCTTGGTGTTTCTAATTATAATGCTTGTCTTACTTATTACACCGCTTAAACAATCAAATCAACTAATTCAGCCAGCAGTCACTGTTGAAGCCAAGGAAATTACTGTTCCTGAACTAGTCAGTAGAATAAATAATTTCACCCTTAACCTATATGGTGAGCTTCTGAAAGAGCATTGGAATAGGAATATCGTTGTATCACCTTTTAATGTCTACATAGCATTAACATTACTTTACGAAGGTACTAATGGAAGTACGAGAACCGAGATGGGTAACGTGATGGGTCTCACGAATGTTGATGTATGTAAGGCTTACCAGCAGCTTCTAGATTCTCTCCCCATAGGTATAAGTAATGAAACAGCACTTATGATAGCAAATGCTATTTGGTTGAAACAGGGATTCCCCTTCAAAACCAAGTATATAGAGACTGTAAGTAAATGTTATAGAGCTGAAGCCAAATACTTCAGTACTATTGATCAACTCGTTAAAGAAGTTAATGGTTGGGTGAGTAATAGGACTAGGGGTCTCATAAGGAAGCTTCTCGATAAAGATACTGTTGGAGATGTTGTAGCTGTTATTGTATCAGCTATATACTTTAAAGCTGAATGGGTTGAAAAGTTCAAGCCT
This sequence comes from uncultured Desulfurococcales archaeon, assembly GCA_964448055.1. Taxonomy (GTDB): domain Archaea; phylum Thermoproteota; class Thermoprotei_A; order Sulfolobales; family WANQ01; genus WANQ01. The sequence goes on from CAYUVB010000013.1 coordinate 14,153, forward strand.
TCAGCACCCATCAGGTTCTGGACGGGTGAGAGCTATGTTGAAGCACAAGCAATGGAGGTGATAAGCGATATTATTAATGTTGTACATGACGTCAACTATACTGCTGTGGAAATACCTTATAGGAACACGAGTATTTCAATGATCATATTAATACCTGAAAACTATACCGAGATACGTACCAGGTATAAAGAGTTAATAATGGATGCTCTAAGTAAACTAAATGAAACACACTCCAAGAAGACTGTATGGTTAATTATGCCAAAGTTTAACATAACCTTGAAAACAAACTTAGTCAGTTATCTACAAAATATGGGGATAAGAGAGGTTTTCATACCAGGTAAAGCTGATTTAACTAAAATGGCTAATGTAGAGAAAGGTAGTATATGGGTTGACAAGGCAATACATCAAGCAGTAATCAAGGTGAATGAAAAGGGTACTAAGGCGGCAGCTGCTACAGCAATAGTAGTTGTAACCTCACTTCCATTAGCAGATGAGAAGATAATAGTGAACAAGCCATTCATATACATGCTCTGGGATAGAAAGAGTAATGCAATACTATTCATAGGACATGTTGTCAACCCAGCTGAAGCTAAATAAAGCATATGCATGTAACTCGTTAATACAAGGTATTTTTCATATCAATACACAACTAGATCGTCAAGAATACATAAACATGCTTATGGCTCACTTACCGGGTAATTTCACATAAACTCTAAACACTATCTCCATTTCTCTTGTATCATAGAGAGCTACTGCCCTATAATACCTTGATAAGTAGCTTACAGACCAGTAATCCGTAGTAGTCTCTATTCTATATACTTCTTTTATTGGAGTATACCTTATCTTTGCTTTGATGTACATCCAGCCCTCTCTAAACCCTTCTAACTCATCTATATTCGTAGGTATTGTAAGCTTCAATAATGTCGCTTTTTCACCAGGTTCTAGTACGTAGATACCCTTATAGTTAATGAGACTTGTACCATGCGGTTGCTTATCTCTACATACTGGTGGTAATGGAGGTATCGTTGTCATAGGAACCACATGTACTATTCTATAATTCACTTGTCTATAGTGTACTCCGTCCTCTGTAGCATTTACTATCATGTATTCAACATAGTAAGCTAAAACCCATAGGGGTGTTTTCTGTTTATTCTCAAATATTAATGGTATCTTTGATCCCGTAGCTATTAGTGGTACATGTATTTCTAATACTCCATCACTTATTACCGTCTCGTTACCTAGCTCTACTCGTGTAAGATCGTTTCCCACTGGTTCAGGATATTCTGCTTCCCTTATGAACTCACAGTAACCAGTTGTTGTAGTCTGAGTTACTTTATGGATAGTTACTGTCTTGGTTATGGTAACAGTCATAGTACATATACATGATTCTAGTACTTTAGAACCAAGGGGTAACGTTATTCTTACTGGTATTTTGCCTAAGATTTTTCCTTCAACTCTTATTAAGCGTAGCCCTCTGGCATCAAAACTTACCCTACTCTCATTGCCGCGTCTCAATTCGACACTCGTGTTATAGTAATAGATACCAGTCTTTCTAATTATAGTATCCTTTGATGGATCACTATAGGATAATACTATGCTAAGACCAGCAGTAAGAGGTAATAATGGGTTCTCAACCACTAATGGTTTGTCACCAACATACCTTACAGTTAGTATTCCTTTACCCTCACTTGTTAGTTCTATTATTATAGCCCAGTTCCCAATTTCAAATAAGTAGGTACTACTCCTCATGGCATGAGCGCTGGTATAAAGACTAGTTGTATATAACGATGCAAGAGTAGAGTGGGAAGGCTGAGTTTGCGTGCTTTCGGTACTCTTACGCATGGAAGTAGTAAACATTTGTCCTATATAACATGATGCCGTTGAAGCTATTATCAATAATATTATTATAGCTATGAATGCCTCAAGCCTATTTATTCCCACACTCTACACCACGTATTATTAGCTGGGTAGTTTTTAATTATACTAGTGATTCGAACAGTAAAATGCTCTATCTCTAAGAGAATAAAAGCATAGTAAATGAGCTTTGGTTTAATGCAGACATTTTTCGTCAAGGAAAATTATTACCATCTAGATCAAAACTCATGCTTAGCGGGAAAGTATTGTATACATATGTATTATGGTTGACTTTGTTTAAAGGTACCAATAATATCTTTAATGCCTCAGCATAGTCGTTATCAGATGTATGTGCTTCAACTTGTATTACGATATATTGTAGCTTGTTAAGCTTGTTTAACCTGTAGTACCATGGTTTAGGTAACTCAATTACACCAGTTATCACCACGTACTTATAGTTGAGCTGCGAGTTACTTCCAGGTATCCAGCAGTCACTACAATCAAATGAGAATACTTTGCGAACACTTCTACGGAATAAGTCATTGGTATATCCATGTGCACATATACTTTTGTTAACCCATGAATCGAATATTACTAAAGGTCTAGTAATATTACTAATGCCTGGTGTCAGCTTAGTGTTTTTAACCTTAGCTGTTTTATCTAAGTTATTCTTCCACATGGTTACAGTGGCATTTATAGTTATAGTTGAGTTACTGGAACACTGCACGTATACTTGTTCGGGCATACTAACGTATACGTTTTTCAGCCTAATCATTTTATCATTGTAGGGATTCTCTACTCTAACTATTACTACGTAGTTTAGGAGAACCTTATCACCAAGTAATGGTATGCTCTCTGAAGTATTGTAAACATTAATGTACAGGTATGCTAAATCTGTCTTCAAATAATACTGCTTAGGTCTATCGACTTCACTAAACAAGGTTTGGGTAAATAGTATACTTGCAATCAGTGTTAGTAGTACTCCTAAACCCACACCTATAAGTATCTTTACCCTGAACCCTCTAGACAAGGGTCTTACCATTTATACTTGTTACCCTAACCATATATAAGTCAATGAATGTCTCTGAAAGAAGTTCTGTAGAATTTAATTTAATACTACTTTATATCCAGTACATGTTTATTCTACTACCTATTGTTTCTCAACTATTATCGCTAATCCTTTTACACCCTGAAAACTTGTACCAAATAGTGTGCTGGTCTTGGTTAAACCTATGTTAGGAATTATTGATACTATTCTCCTATCACGAGATAATTCATCTAATACTTCACCTAACTTAGCTAAATCATCTACAAAGTTGTTTATACTAACGTAGTAAATAACCCATTTCTTCCCTTCAAATTTCTTATAAACCATCAAGATTGATCAACCTTATCAAATACTCATAAAGCTGGATTAATTAAACTTTTCTTGTACTTCTTGGGATAGTTTTTATAAGGAGGTGTAATACTTCTATTCTTAATAATTATAGTTATTAAAAACTAGTTAGAACATTACCTAATGACATACATCATAATATCGATTATCATAATAACTAAACACACTATAAGAATTGGGGCATCCTTAATAGATTATCAGTTTATTAAAGGGTAAGAAGTAAACAGGAATATTAATTGCGTTTACACTCCTTATACATGTGTGCTAAATTGAGTGGTGAATATTCAGTACTATTAAAGAAGAGAGCACTAAGTGCATTAAAATGGGCTGAAAGGGCTTTTAACGAGGGAGACTATGATGTAGCTGCTCGTGAGGCTGAGTATGCTGTTCAGCTTTACATAAAATCTCTTATATACCGTGTATTAGGTGAGGAGGTACGAGGACATAATCTTCGAGAGCTTCTAGGGATATTAGTATCTAGTTTAATTGAGGAAAACTTTAGGAAGGAAGCAGAAGAATTAATAGACTATATTAGAAAACATAGACGAGAGTTAGCTGAATTATCTGAAGCGCGCACCCGTGCTACATACGGGCTCATAGAGTACAATAGAGACGGTGCTTTGATATTACTTAGGATAGCTAAAAACGTTATCAATATGCTTAGGAATTTAGAGGCGAGAGTATTTGGAGAAAAAATATAGAAATAGACTTATACTACTTCGTGAATGGAGAAGTATTGTACATAATGTTGCGAAAATTGTAAAACAACTATATCCTGAAGCCGAAATATATCTTATAGGCGGCGTAGCTGAAAATAGAATCACGGTTTATAGTGATGTTGATATAGCTATAGTATTCAAAGCAGAATTAAACAAGGATAAAAGAATTAACATTTTAACACATATATGGGAATCCATAGATGACGTCATACCAATGTATTATCCATTAGAAATACACATATTAAGCATTAATGAGTTTACAAGAATAAAAGGTAAAAAAATAAAACTATTGTAGAAAACCTACCATAAAGGACTGCACTGCAATTAGACTATAATAGAAACAAGAAACAATACTAGAAGATACACATTATGTGTTGCAAAGAGGTTTGTAGTGTTCTGGTCATTCACATGACCGTGAGGATTGAATAGAACTATACCACGTCTAATTGTTAATAGGAATATCTCTTTATACCTGCGCAACCAATAGTTAAGGTAGTCTTAATGTGTAAGTATTATTAGGAGTCCACGTGGGTGGCAAATTTTGAAAGCTTATGTTTCAATAGATTTAGAGGGTTTACCAGGTATATCTGGTATATCACAAGTTGCTCCAAAGGCAAGCCTCTATAGTGATGCACGTAAGGTTATGACATGGATAACCAACGTGGTGTCAAGACAGCTGTTACGTGAAGGATTTGAGTACGTAACGGTAGCTGATAGCCATGGATACATGGGTAACATTGATTATATGGAGGTAACTGAGAAGGTGGAATTGATCCAGGGGTATCCTAGACCATATTCTATGATGATAGGAATAGATGAGGGATACGATGCAGCCTTGATGATAGGTTATCATGCACGTGCTGGGACAGCAAAAGGATTCCTAGACCATACTTATAGTTCGGCAACAATCCATAGAATATATGTAAACGGTGTTGCTGCAAGCGAATACTATCTTAATACACTCTATGCTGGATACTATGACGTCCCCGTAATACTTGTAGCAGGAGATGAGCATCTAAGAGAAGAAGTAGAAAAACACACGCCATGGGCTGTATTTGTACCATTGAAGAAAGGATACAGTAGGTTATCAGCTAAGTATCCCTCGCGTGATATAATAGAGAAGAAGCTGGCTGAAGGAATAAGAGAAGCTAGTAGGAGATTAAAACGTGGAGAAGCTAAACCATTAAAACTAGGTGAGTTAACGTTAAGAATAGAACTTAAAAACCCATTATTTGTCGACATGGCTCAACTAATACCAGGTATTAAGAGAATAGATGCATACACATTAGAGTACAAAGCTAGAGATTCCGTAGAAGCTATGAGTATAGTAGAAATAATTGCGTGGATAGGTTTAGCAGGTTCTAGTATACTAGAACGAGCAAGATAAATCTCCTCTTAGAACTAATCATTTAGTAGATTTTTTCCTTCTCAACTATTCTCACTACTAAATTTTTTATATGAAAACTTCCAGGGTATATAACAAATTCTCGACCACCGATGCAGGTTTTCTATCATGTCTGTGACAGGGTTATATCATGGTAAACCAACTGAGCTGGCAAAGTTGTTTAATACACTAAAAGATAGAGGATACAATGTTATCGGCCCTAAAGTAGTAGATGGCGTAATAAGGTTAGAAGAACTTAGCAGCATAGACGATTTACCTAGAAACGTTGAAGACCTACAAGAACCCGGTAGGTATAGATTAGTCAAAGGAAAAAACTATAGACATGGACCTGATTCACCGAAAAGAATACTATACCCGCCTAGACTAACATTGTTTAAAGTCACCCCTGATTGGAAAATAGAAGTACCAGAATTAGAGGAAAAGAAAATAGCTTTCTTCGCAATAAAACCATGTGATTTAGCAGCAATAATGGTTATGGATCTAGTCCAAGGAAGCCTAGAAGATCCATACTACAACTTACTAAGGAAGAACATGATAATAGTTGTTGAAAACTGTCTCGAACCTGGAGGTACATGCTTCTGTGCTACTATGGGTACTGGCCCATTTACGTCAAAAGGCTTTGATGTAGCATTTGCACGCCTAAGAGATGATGTAGTAGTTTTTGAGGCAGGAAGCAATATTGGAGTAGAACTATTAGATGAGCTAGAACTAGAACCACTAGACCATGAACTATACGAGGAATATGTTAAAGCTATAGAAAGAGCATACGAAAAAGCTAAACCAATAGAATTACCAGATAAACTACCAGAATTACTAGAATTAACACTGGATTCTGAAGTTTATCGTAAAATCGCTGAGAAATGCCTTGGATGTGCTAACTGTAACATGGTATGTCCTACATGCTTCTGCTTCGATGTCATAGACATACCACATTATGATGGGTCAGCTGAAAGGGTAAGAGTATGGGATGGATGCTTCTCCTACAACTATGCTGCTGTAGCTGGAGGACATTATCGTCCAGACCTATGGGCTCGTTACCGTCACTGGTTTCTACACAAGTTCTCCTACTGGGTGAAACAGTTTGGTACATTTGGATGCGTTGGCTGTGGACGATGTATTACATGGTGTCCTGTAGGAATAGATGTTCGTGATACTATTAGAAAAGTGTTAGAGGAGGTGAGAAAACATGGTTAAACTAGAGAGTAAACTCATACCAAAAATAGCTATAGTAGAGGATGTACGTGACGAAACACCGAACGTAAGGACCTTCTACCTTAAGATAAATGATCTAGAAAAGGAGCCACTGCCAGGACAATTCAATGAACTATATATTCCTGGTGGTGGAGAAGTACCGATATCTATTAGTGATGTAGTGGAAGCTAACGGTGAGAAACTAGTAGCACATACTGTTAGGTTTATTGGAAGCGTTACATGGATGTTTAGCAAGCTCGAGAAAGGTAGTCGTCTAGGTGTTAGAGGACCATATGGTAAAGGATGGCCTATTGAAAGACTTAGAGGTAAGGACGTATTACTGGTTGCTGGCGGGCTAGGGCTAGCCCCCCTAAGACCAGTCATACGTGAAGTTGAAAGAAACCGTGGGCTATATGGTAGACTTATAATACTATATGGTGCACGTACACCAAGAGACCTTCTCTACAGGTACGAGTACCACCGCTACGAGAATATCCCTGATACCGAACTACTTGTAACAGTAGATAAAGCTACAAGTTCTTGGAAGGGATATGTAGGTGTTGTTACAAAGCTTATACCATTAGTAGACCTTGACATAGAGAACACTATAGCACTTGTATGTGGGCCAGAAATAATGATGAGATTTGCGGTTAAGGAATTAAAGAAGAGAGGATTCAAGGATAATCAAATCTACCTATCACTTGAAAGGAGAATGAAGTGTGGAGTAGGATTATGTGGTCACTGCCAAATGGGTCCATACTTCGTGTGTAAACATGGACCTGTTTTCCCATATTGGTTCATAAAGAAGTACTTCTGGGTGGATCAGATATGAAGAAGCTTCGTATAGCCGTATACAAGTTTGCTGGTTGCGATGGCTGTCAATTACAATTACTTAACCTTGAAGAGGAACTACTGGACCTGGTTAAATACGTAGAATTTGCTATGTTCTATGAAGCAACTAGTGATAATAAGCCGGGTCCATATGATGTAGCCTTCATAGAAGGTGCTGTTTCAACACCACATGAAGAAAAGATTGTTAAAGAAGCAAGACGTGAAGCAGAAATAGTCGTAGCGATAGGAGCATGTGCTACAGCAGGTGGTATACAAGCGTTAAGAAACTGGGCTAGTGTTGAAGAATACAAGAAATACGTCTACCCTAACCCTGAGTGGATTGAAGCCTTAGAGAAAGCTAGACCTATATCAGACTACATTAAAGTAGACTATGAAATACGTGGATGCCCTGTAAGTAAATACCAGTTATCATACTTTATACGTCAACTGCTCATAGGTAGGAGACCCACCTTGCCAAGTGATAGTGTTTGTATGGAGTGCAAGATGAAAGGAAATGTATGCCTAATGGTTACAAGAGATATTCCATGTCTTGGACCAGTAACAATGGCTGGATGTGGAGCACTATGTCCAAGCTATGGTAGAGGATGCTATGGATGTTATGGACCAATGATAGATCCTAAACCTAAAGCTTTAGCTCAAGCATTACTAGAGAAAGGATTGAGTAAGAAAGATGTCACTTTGTTATTTAAGTCGTTTACTGGTTGGAGTAAACAATTCCGTGAGGTGGTAGATGAGTATGGTAGATGAGCGAGTTATAAAAGTTGATTACCTTGCAAGAGTTGAAGGTGAAGGAAGAGTATATGTTAAATTAAAGAACGGTAAAATAGAGAAGGTTGAAGTAGGCATATTCGAGGCACCAAGATTCTTCGAAGCATTCCTAAGAGGTAGAAGATATAGTGAAGTACCCGATATTACTGCTAGAATATGTGGTATATGCCCTATAGCATACATAATGAGTTCCAGTCGTGCTTTCGAAAAACTCTTTGGAATAGAGGTTCCAGAAGAAATTAAGACTCTTAGAAGAATAATTTATCTCGGAGAATGGATTGAAAGCCACATGTTGCATATAGCAATGCTTCATGCACCAGACTTCTTAGGCTATCATAGCATAATAGATATGGCAAAAGACTTTCCAGAGTTCGTGAAGGACTCTTTAATGGTTAAGGCCTGGGGCAATAAAGTAATAGAAGTAGTCGGAGGTAGGCCAGTGCATCCAGTATCATGCCGTGTAGGAGGATTCCATAAGATAATACGTAGAGAACAATTACTAAGCTTACTCAAGAACATATACGAGATAAGGCATGCTGCAAAGAGAATACTTGAGTTCACATTGAAACTACCTATACCAGACTTTAAACGAGATATAGAATATGTATCACTTAGAGGAGATAAAGAGTATCCTTTACTCGAAGGTAGAGTTGTATCAAATAAAGGATTAAACATAGCTGAAGACGAGTTAGAAAAAGTCATAGAAGTCGAACAAGTACCATATTCTACTGCTCTAAGATACCGTATAAAAGGTAGAGGAACATACGTGGTAGGACCAATAGCTAGATTCAACAACAACTACGACTTACTGTTACCCGAAGTAAGAGAAACAATAGAAGCACATGGATACAAAGCCCCATTAACGAATACTTATCAAAGCATTATTGCTAGAGCAGCTGAAGTCTACCAAGCAGTCCTAGAACTTGAAGAACTAATACTATCATATCGTGAACCAAAAGAACCATATGTTGAAGGCAAAATCAGGGCAGGATGGAGTGCTGCCATAACCGAGGCACCAAGAGGGATACTATACCATGCATACAAAGTTGATGATCAAGGATTTGTAATTGACACCAACATTATACCGCCAACAGCACAAAACCTAGCAGCAATAGAGGATGACATTAAGTCGCAAGAAGAAATCATCTGGAAAGAAAGCTTCGAGAGGGCAAAACTACTAGTAGAGCAAACCATAAGAAACTACGACCCATGTATATCATGCTCCGTACACACAATAAGAATTATAATAGAGAAAGATTAAAAATGTCTTTTTACACTAGTTTACACTAAGATAACTAATAGTACTTCAGTAGAAAAAGAATGTTAAGTTCATACTTTATGTAGTAGAACGAAAAACCGTTTTCTTGTTTGTTACTCTTATTTTCTAAGTTTTGCATATGCATCAAGTGCTGCAGCATACAATGTATATGCTACTGGTGATGGTGTAAGCCATGGATGTGTTGCTACTTGTAACGTTAGTATATCTAATAATCTGACTCTATGCTGTATTAGTACTCCTAACATGTTAATGAATTCTGCTACTGATGGTCCCCCAGCCACTTGCGCGCCTATGATCTCACGTGAAACTTTTGATATTAGAAGTTTCAACTTAATCTTCTTGGCACCTGCTAGTACTCCTGGGTGTCTATCTACAGCTTCTCCAACACCTACTACATAATCTATTTCTTCTTTTTTAGCCCTGTTCTCAGTGATGCCTGCACATGCGAATACAGTATCTCCTATCCTTGTTGAGAATACACCTATAGAACCTACGTATCTACATGGTGCACCATTAGCGGATAAGTTTAGTGCTACAATTCTAGCATCAGTAGTCGCTGCTGAGGCTAGTTGCACCATTATAGGTTTACCGGTTATAATATCTGGTCTTTCTATACAATCACCAACAGCGAATACTATTGGATTACTAGTTCTTCTACAGTTGTCTACAAGTATGCCTCCAAGTGGTCCAAGTTTTAAACCCATAGCTTTTGCGAGATCAGTATTAGGTTTTACACCAACGGATATGATAACAACATCAGCAGGCAGTTCTTCGCCTGTTGACAGCTTAACCTTCTCGACTTTACCAGAACCTTCAATACTAACAACACTAGTATTAGTCTTGATATTAACACCATGCTTCCTAAGCTCTTCCTCAGCTAGAATAGCGAAATCCTCATCAAAGTTCTTGAGCAGACAATGAGGTAGTATTTCAACAATAGTAACATTCTTACCTGCTTTCGCAAGTTCATCTGCAATTTCAACACCTACAAAACCTCCTCCAATAATTACGATATTGGTTGCACTTCTAATACTCTCAATCATCTCTTTCATGTAATTGTAGTCTTTAATAATGTAGTATACGTTTTTGAGTTCCTCACCTTTTAAACCAAGCTTTGTGGGCCTAGAACCAGTAGCCAATACTAATTTCTTAAATCCTATTTCTCCGCTCTTACTGGTTTTAACAATTCTGTTATCAAGATCCACTGATTTAACTTCATCTATTATTAAGTCGATACCTAGTTTGTGTAATGGTGCATCTGGTAATATGTTTTTATCAATACTATCTATTGAATGGAATAAATACGGTATAGCACACGGTATTAGCACCTTCTCTTCACGTCTAATAAGAGCAACAGATCTCTCAGGATTCAACCTCTTCAACGTAATTGCCGTCGTATAACCTGCAGGGCCGCCACCAATGATTACAACATCATAACTTTTCATCATAAACCCCCATATACGTTGTGAAGCAGAAAATATATGCATTACTATAAATAATCAACATCAGATTATATATTATATGTAAGAACATAATACATACTTCAATAATAATGAAATTAAATATTCTTGCATTATGGTATGCTTATAGAAAGAATAATATCTAAAAACCTGGCACAAAAATATTATGTAACTTAGCATTTTAGGGATCTTAATAGTTGATTGTATATCTTAACATGTAGTTCTAAACAACAAATTTCTCACTATAGTTTGAATACGTAGGATACAGATTACATATTATACAATGTCTTGTAAGAATAAACGTCTACAATAAATAATGATAGTGATAGAGAAGGTGTAAAGAACAAGTATATGAATTAGGTTTTATAACCAATTTCTTAATATTATTTTAATTAATTCTATCATTAATAGTTAAGCATACTATAATACCCTATTTAGATGTAGTAATTAATAATAGAAAGTTATAGCTAAATAGTTTACATTAATTAATCTGAGTAAAATAGTTATATGACTGTAAAAGTAGTTCTATATTGAACAACTGTTCGGCCGGGATATAAAAATGGATTACTTGGGCAATCTTATAGAAAAAATAGAGAATCTTAAGAGACGTAGAAATGCGGTAATATTAGCACATAATTATCAGCTCCCAGAAGTACAAGACATAGCAGATTACGTAGGAGATAGTTTGGAGCTTGCGAAAAAGGCTATGAATGTTGACGCTGACGTAGTTGTTCTTGCAGGCGTATATTTTATGGCTGAGACTGCAGCTATATTGAACCCTGATAAAATAGTCTTAATACCTGACCCAGGTGCTGGTTGCCCTCTTGCATCCTTCCTCACCATAGATACAATACGAAGGTATAGAGAGAAGTACCCTAGGGCTCCTTTAGTTATCTACATAAACTCGTATGCTATGGCAAAGTATTATGCTGACTACATAGTTACTAGTGCATCTGCATTGAAACTTGTAGGTAAGCTTGATGAAAATGAAATAATATTTGGGCCGGATAGAAACCTTGCGTCTTATGTTGCAGAGGTTACTGGTAAAAACGTTATACCGATACCATTGGGTGGCTACTGTTCTGTACATGAATTTTTAGTTAGTGAGTACTACGTTAGAAAAGCTATTCAAGAACATCCTAATGCGAAGCTCCTTATCCACCCAGAAGCGCCTCCAGAGGCACGGAAGTTGGCTCATTTTGTTGGGAGTACTAGTCAAATGATTAGAGCTATAGGAGAACTAGGTGGCAATGAATTCCTACTTGGTACTGAAGAAGGATTAGTGTATAGAGCTAGGAAAATGTATCCGAACAAGAGAATATATCCTGTTAATCCAAGAGCTATCTGTATAAACATGAAGAAAATAACGTTAAAGAACATAGTAGAAGCTTTAGATAAAATGAAGTTTATCGTAAGAGTTGATGATAATATAGCTAAGAAGGTACGTGAGACACTACAGTTATCATTTGAAACGGTGAAGTAGCATTGGCTGAATACTTACTAAGAGATAAAATCTTAGAATGGATTAAAGAAGATGCTCCTTTAGGTGATATAACTAGTGAAAACATTATACCAGATAATATTGAGGTAAAAGCAATAGTCAAAGCTAAAGAAAGAGGAGTAGTAGCTTGTGTTGAAGATATAGCTCAAGTACTTGAAAGCTTAGGCGTTACTGTAAAATTATTTAAGAAAAGTGGTGATGAAGTACGCTCTGAAGAAGTAGTAATGGAACTTAAAGGTAATGCCCGTAAGATATTAATGATTGAGAGGGTTTTACTTAATTTACTTAGTTACTTATTCGGTATTGCTACTACCACCAAGGATCTTGTAGAAAAAGTACGTAAAGTTAATCCTAAGGTTAAAGTCGCTGCAACTAGAAAGGTTATTCCGGGTCTAAGGTACTTGGTTAAGAAGGCTGTGCTAATTGGTGGTGGTGATACACATAGGCTTAGCCTCAGTGATGCTGTATTGATAAAAGATAACCACATAGCTATAGTAGGTGACGTAAAGAAAGCTATTCATGAAGCAAAGAAAAGGGCAAGTTTCATACATAAAATAGAGGTAGAAGTAGAAAGAATAGATGATGCCATAAAAGCAGCTGAAGCTGGTGCCGACATAATCATGGTAGATAACGTTGATCCTAGTACTTTAGCAGAAATTATTCGTACCTTAAAGGATAAAAAGTTGAGAGATAAAGTACTAATTGAAGTAAGCGGTGGCATAACTCCCGAAAATATAGAAGAATATGCTAAGATGGGCCCCGATATAATTAGCACAAGTTACATAACAATGAAAGCTAAGCCAATCGACCTAAGCTTAGACATTGTAGAGGTGGTTAAAGGATGAAAAGAATAGCCATAATAGGATGTGGGAACATAGGTAGTGAATTATCTAAAGCTATTGATAGAGGTATAGTAAGAGCTAAATTAGTAGCCCTCTATGACATAATAATTGATAAATGCACGAATATAGCTTCAACTCTTAGTAATGAAAAACCTACTGTAGCTGGGAAATTTGAGGAATTACTAACATTGAAGCCAGATATAGTAGTTGAAGCTGCAAGTCAAGAAGCTGTTAGACAATATGGTGAACAGATATTGTTGAATGGTATTGACCTTGTAGTACTGAGTGTTGGTGCCCTCCTTAATGACGATATTCGTAAAAGATTAAGAGAAGCCTCACATAAGACCAGTGCAAGGATATACATTCCTTCAGGAGCTATTGCGGGTTTGGATGCTATAAGAGCATTAAGCGTAATTGGTATAGATAAAATAATTCTAAGGACTAGAAAACCTCCTAAGACGCTTAAAGGAGCTCCTGGTGCACAAGATATTGAATTAGATAAGTTAACAAAACCACAAGTAATATTCCGTGGACATGCAAGCAAAGCGGTAAAATTATTCCCTGCAAACATAAATGTTGCTGCAACGTTAACCCTCATGGCTAATAGAGAACCAATAGTAGAGATAATAGCGGATCCTACAATTAACAAGAATATACATGAGATAATAGTAGAATCTAAGGCATCTAAGATAAGAATAGTTGTAGAAAATAATCCTAGTCCCTCTAATCCTAAGACGAGCTACTTGGCTGTACTCTCAGTAATAGAACTATTAAGGAGTATAACATCAGAACATATATTCTAGATAAAAAGACAGTGATAAACTTACTTTACATGTACTGTTTCTAAGAATAGTTTTTCTACTGTTTCCAGCATTCTCTTACGGCATTCTACACATACTTCGAACGGTGATTTAGAGTATGGCTGGCCTCCACCCATTATACAGCCATCGGGACATATGTATAATACTATTGTTCCTGCTTTGATTAATCCTCTTTTAACGGCTTCAAGGATTCCTTTTACCTCATATGGTCCTACTGCTTTTACGAAACCATAGATTCTTGGCGCGATCACTTGGTCTGGTTTGCTAGGCTTATATGATTCTAGGTCTAGTTTACTTAGCATTGTTTGTAGTTCTCTCGTTGTTAACACGTATTCTCCGTGGAGTTTTCTTGCAACACATTGAGTTATCAATACGCTACGATAGCCTAAACGTATTGGAGGCGGTCGTACGAGATATTTTCTCAGCTCTGGATAGAACTGATTGACGTACTTATACTCGGCTTCGCTTGCAGGTACTATGTTTAGTTCATGGGATAGCTTCAACTCTGATAATGGTGACCATACTATTACTTTATCGAAACCTAAGTCTCTCAAAGCGGTTATGATCTTTCCGGGGTGCACGTTTTCTGCCTCAGCCAGAGCTGCAAGTGCTTCAAACTCTATGTATGCTATAGGCTTGGTTTCACTTGCTAAGAGCTTCTGAACGTTCCCTATATCACTACGATAGTTTATTGCTCCTACTGGACAGTAGGCTGCACATAATCCACAAAGTATACATGTAGTATTCTCGAAAGGCTCTTGGAATGGCGTTGAGATAGCTATGTTTATTCCACGATTAATGGTGCCTATAGCATATACTCCTAGCTCGCGGCAGACACCAATACATCTTCCACATATTATACACTTTTCAGCATCAAGATACAAGATCTTTCCTTTAATATTTACTAAGTATTCGCGGCAGAATTCAAAGCGTCTTTCACCTTGGCGGAACCACTTGCCTTCAGCTATCTTTTTGACAAGACTTAAAAATTCCCACTTATTTATGGGACATCCACGTAGCCAGTAATCTACTTTAACATACTTTGTTATGGGTTCTCCTTCAACAACCTCGCCCACTGGTACCTTACCACCGTATACTCTTTCTGCACCTTCTTTTCCAACATCTTTCATGAGCCCTGGTATTCCTCCAAGTAGGCTACATGAACCCAATGCTATTAGGATTTTAGCTTTTCTTCTTATCTCTTTAAGCTTCTCTATGTCTTCCTTTGATGCTACTGCTCCCTCAACAAATACTATATCGTATTCTTCTCTTTCACTAGTGAAGCCTAATAATGGTTCGTAAGCTATCTCTATATCGTACTCTTTTAGTAACTTTAATAGCTCTTCACCTAAGTTTAATATCTCATGTCTACATCCTTCACAGCCGGCTAATGAATATATGCCTACAACTAATTTGGTTTTAGTCATGAATATCACCTTCATCTTGTTACTATTACGTGTACAGCACATGGAAGACATGGATCATAAGCTCTGATGAGCATTGATGCTTGCTTCCTTACCTCATCTATTCCTTTATTTTCTTCGAGTAGTTTCCTGCCTAGAACTTTTGCAGATTCCTCTATATGTAACGCGTTCATTGCTGTAGGCGTTATCACGTTTGCATATGTTACTCTTCCACTAGAATCTACTTTATAGTGGTGTATTAACAGCCCTCTAGGTGCCTCTATTATTCCTACACCTTCTCCTTCTCTTGTTTTTACCTCGGCTCTAAGCTTAAGTTCTCTATCCTTTAGTTCTTCTAGTTTTTCTCTAGAATCCATTATAGTGTACAGTATTTCTATTGCTTTAACCTTGAGGTTATTGAATGGATTGTTAAGTAGTCTACTTAGTTTTGAAACGTACTCATCTAGTCCTATAAGTCTTTCACCATAGGCTAGCATTCGTGCTCTAGAGCCTACGTGGAACACCTTACCCTTATAGGTATAGGCCTTGGAGTTTGAGTAGCTTACAGCTTTTTCCTCAATATACTTGCTATATTCAAGCCCATGGAATCTGACTCCGTCAGAGCCTACTATGTGGTCTCCAAGGGATAAATAGCCCATGGGCGACTCAGCTACAAGGTAGGTAGGTGAAGGATCACTTAGTTCGGGGAGATTTAACTCCATTACTTGCTCTACTATATCTTTAGCTAGTTTCTCTGCTTTCTTAAGGACTTCAATTATATGTTCTATTTTCTCCTTAAGGAATTTCTTGGTGAATCCTCCGACTCTATAAGTGTTGGGGTTTACTATTCTACCTGCTAGTAAGTCTACGGCTTTAAGGCATAGGCTGTTTAACTGGAATCCTTGGCGTACAAGGTCAGGGTTTACGTCTAGTAGCTCGCCTAGGCTCTTAGCATTGTAGTAATCTGGTAATGCTAAGAAGAATAAGTGTACTGCATTGTTCTGTGCTATTTGGACCTTGTTCATTACTTCCTTTAGTATTATGGCGTCTTCAGGTAATTCTACTCCCAACGCGTTTTCTACTGCTGTAACTGATGCTAGGAAGTGTGCTATACTACATGCACCACATATTCTTGAGGCTATTAATGGTGCTTCATCGTATTTTCTTCCTTCTATTACTGCTTCTATTAGTCTTGCATCTTGTGTGACAACAAATTTTGAGTCTACTTCGTTCTCACGTATACTTATCTTTAATTCTAGGTGCCCGAATACCTTATCTATTCTCTCAGTTATTTCCAAGCTCATCTTAGTGATCCCTCCTTTGTATTCTTCTTAATTACTTCCTTGATAACATTGTATATGTAGTCTAGCTTGGGATGATTATTCCAGAAAAGCTTCATCTTCGAATAGAGTTCATCTAGATCTATATTGTACTTAAGATAGAGTTTTGCAGCTTCTTCTAACACGTCCTTTCGTGTTATTGGTCCACGGCATCCAATACATGGGGTTCCTTCTCTTGTACATGGACTATTACATCCAGCCATTGTTATTGGTCCTAGACACGGAATACCCTTGGTTAATAGACATTCACTTTCATGAAGTGGACATTCAGCACATACTGGTATTCCTTCTACACCGTACTCCTTCGCCAAATCTAAGAGTAAACAGTAGCCTCCTTTCCTTGGACATGACTGGCACTTCATCCTATGTGCTGCGAGTATAAGCTCTAGTATTACTCTACGATTACGTCTAACACGTTCAGTATCAGTATATATCTTTAATCCTTCGGAAACAGGGTAAGCACATGCTGGTACTAATCTACCATTAGCTAGCTCTACTATACACATTCTACATGATGCTTCACGATATATCTCCTTGAAGAAGCATAGTGTTGGTACACTATATCCTGCCTTTATTATAGCATCTAATAAATGGGCGCCTTCTCCTACTTCAACTGGTTTATCATTAACATATACCTTGACCATGGAACAACATCACCTCTTCTCAACTGCTCCTACAGGACATGTGATATAACATCTGCCACAACGTATACACTTTGAAGGATCAATAACGTACTTCTTGCCAGGTTCACCTGTTATAGCATTGGCTGGACAATTCTTTGCACATGTACCGCAACCAGTACATTTTTCGGGGTTTATCCAGTACTCTACTAACCGTGTACATACCTTTGCAGGACATCTCTTGTCACGCACATGAGCTAGGTACTCGTCTTTGAAGTATCTTAATGTTGATAGCACAGGATTTGGAGCTGTTCCACCTAAAGCACATAAGCTTGAACTACGTATGACATCTCCTAATTCTTCTAGTATCTCTATGTCTTCTTCTGTTCCTTCACCATTGGTTATCTTCTCTAAGGTGTCGTACAATATTTTCATACCTATACGGCATGGGAAGCATTTACCACATGACTCTGCTACAGTGAAACTTGTGAAGAATTTTGCTACGTCAACCATACAGCTATGGTCATCTATTACTACTATTCCACCAGAACCCATTATTGCTCCAGCTTTCTGTAAGGTCTCGTAGTCTATTGGTGTTGATAGTAAGCTTGCTGGTATACATCCACCACTTGGCCCACCTATTTGTACTGCCTTGACTTTCCTGCCTTCTGGGGGTCCTCCCGCTATCTCCATTACGAGCTTTTCTATTGTTGTACCAACTGGTACTTCATATGCTCCAGTACGCTTTACTGATCCAGTGACACAGAACATCTTTGTGCCCTTGGTCTTCTCTGTACCATATTTGACGAATTTCTCCCATCCCTCAGCCATTATCGTTGCTACATGAGCTAATGTTTCAACATTGTTTATGATTGTAGGCTTACCCCATAATCCACGTGTTGCTGGGTAGGGAGGTCTTTGTCTAGGAGATGTTCTGCCTTCTATTGCTGCAATTAATGCTGTCTCTTCACCACATACGAAGGCTCCAGCACTAAGAATAACTTCTACATCGAAGCTGAATCCTCTTCCAAGGATATTCTCTCCTAGTAAACCATACTTTCTTGCTTGTTCGACAGCTTTGGCTAAGCGTTCAGCCATTAATGGTTTCTCTGCTCTAACGAAAATGAACCCTTTACTTGCACCAATAGCATAAGCTGCTATAATCATTCCTTCAAGTACTCGATGTGGATCTGATTCTGCTAGAAGACGATTCATGAACGCTCCAGGGTCTCCTTCGTCAGCATTCATTATGATGTATTTAACGTCCCCTGGTTGTTCACGTGCTATCTTCCACTTAAGCCATGTGGGGAATCCTGCTCCTCCGCGTCCGCGTAGACCTGATTTTCTTATCTCTTCTATTACTTCTTCGGGTTTCATGTTTAATGCGCGATCTAGTCCACGATATCCTCCAAGAGCTATGTATTCTTCTATAGATTCTGGATCTACTATTCCACAATTCCTTGAAACCCATCTAACCTGGTTCTTCCAAGGCTCTAACTCTTCTAGTAACGGTACCTTGTCTTCTCCCTTAGCTTTTCCAGTACGGTATCTTAATGCAAATGCTCCTGAAACGTCTCCTTCAAGGTATTCTTTTATGATCTTTGGTATGTCCTCTGGCTTTACGTTTGCGTAGATAGCTGCAGGCATACCTTCTTTTACAAGTTCTATCCATGGATCAATGTAGCACATACCCATACAGCCAGTTTTACGTACATCAACTCTTATGCCACGGGACTTAACCTCCTTTATCACTGCATCATATACTTCTCTTGCACCAGCTGCAATAGTACAGCTAGCCATAGGCACCTTTATCTTGAAGCCATATTTACCATACATGATCTCTCTTAGACGATTCTCCCTCTTCTTACGGCATTCAGGGTCTTCATGACATAATGGTCCGTTAAGTCTACATCTAATATAGTGTCTACAAGGATATTCAGGACTATGCCAACAACGATCACAACATTTATCCATGAGGCTCCAGGTCATTTCTCCCCCCTCATCTTTCTAAGAGCTAACGCACGATACTTTGCAACAATCCTCCTAGCTTCCTGTAATGTTACGTGACCATGAAGGTATCTTTCCTTACCATCTCTACTTACAACCATTACTACTGGTGCTAAACTACATGCCCCAAAACATCTAGCCTTTTCTATAGTCACTGTTCCATCCTTTGCTGTTTTCTCGTATTTTCCTAATCCCAAGAAACTTCTCATAGCCTCATAATTGTCTAAATTACCTTTGAGATGACATGCTGTGCCCATACATACAAGTATAATGTAGTATCCTGGTCTCTCAAGTTTAAATTGATGGTAGAATGTAGCTACAGTAAGAATATCTACAAGCGGTATACCAGTAAGCCTTGAGAGTTCTTCTAGTGCTTCACGCGGAAGATAACCATATACTGCTTGTATTTCTTGAAGCATTCTCATGAGATGTCGTTTCTCTCCATGATATCGTGTTACTATCCCGGATACAACCTTAGTTATACTCTCTGGCGGAACCTCATGCATTGCGTGGGGTACCATTGCTGAGGTCAAGGTATATACACCGAGGTGTACCCTGATGAATTAAGAGGTGCTAATATCAACATTAGTATGCCTGCTATTAGAACATTGTAGTACTTACATAGTAAGAGGTAAATCATAGTTGTAGTATTAATTTAATTATACGTAATTACGTGTAATTACGATTGGCTTAATTGTTTTGCAAATAGTGATGAAATCAATAACTAAATATGTGATATATAAGGATAGATTACTCTAATAAGGGGAAGAATCTGCAACGACATGCTTTATCTCTGATACATCTGCTTACTGTTAGCCTCGCCAGGTTCATTGAATTCCTTATTACTGGTAATATCTCTTCTGCTATCATTGGTATATGTTTCCCTAGATCTTTTAGTATGTCTCCTATGTATTCTAGTATTACTTCTTCCTTACCTAATACTACTAGCGCTTTGTTTATATCGTTATGTAAATACGATGATATTGCTGCCTCGTAGAGTTCTTGAAGGTAACTTATCATCTTGTCTGCTTCTTCTACTAAGCTATTCTTCTCTTCCCTTGGTAATGTTGCTAATATTCCTGCTAGTCTTGCAACGGAGTCTGCTATCTCTTTTAGGTTTCCCAAGACTATTATCGAATCTATTACTTCCTGGTTTTTCTCAGGTGACTCCTGGTATACTTTTCTCTTTGATACTCTTAGTCCTAGGTAGTATATTCCTTCAGCTTCCTCTTCCAGGTCTTTCAGCTCATTTAGTGCTTCTTTACTTATGTTAAGTAGTATTCCTCGTGTTATGTTAAACATTTGATTCAATATATTGGAGAGCTTCTCTATTATTGATGCCGTATCCACTAGTGCTTCCATAAACGTTAGCTTATAGGAATATCCTTTTAGACCTGGTAGTATGACTATTCCTGGCAGTTTTCTTCTTAGTATTTTCATTGATTCCTCTATTACCTCGCGTTTACCTTTCACATGTATCTCTGAAACACCTTCAATGTATGCGCCAATAACTTCCTCAACAAGCTGCTTAGTATTCCTGCGTGAAGCGTCTAATGCGATTCTTAATCCGGAGGGCTCCTTTACTTCTTTTTCCCTCGGTGAACGTAGTATTATGGAGTCCTCATGTTTCTCTAACTCTACTACATCTCCTACCTCTATACCAAGTTCACGACACCATCTTTTAGGTATGGTTACAGCATAGGAGGCTTCTCCTACCTTAAGTATCTTCCTTCTCTCCTTTTCTAAAGCCAATACATATAGCACCTGCAGTTACAACTAATATTGCTATAGTAAGCAATTATATATCTTGACGCTAGAATAATTATGATATACCTTTTCCTTG
>CAYUVB010000013.1:35553-39133 GCA_964448055.1 uncultured Desulfurococcales archaeon
AGTACTTCAAGGAGGTATATGGAGTACCGATGCAATATTCCGTGAAACAACCGATAAAGTAGTAGAATATTCTAGAATGGGTATTCTAGGAGTAGACATGGAGGCTACAGCCTTAATGACTGTAGCAGCTTATCGCAGAGTAAGATTAGCCGTAATAGTATCAATATCAGATGAACTCTACGGTAAACAATGGAATCCAGGCTTTGGTACAAAAAAGTTGAAGAAAACAGAAAAGATCATTGTGGAAGCAGCTCTCAAAACATTAACCAAAACAATTGGTGAATAATGACGTTATGGTAAGAGTTAGTTTAGGATAAAACTAAGCTATTTGTGTCTTCGTAAAAGGATACATTATTCTACAACCAGTAGGTTATCTCTTCTCCCTATTACGCCCTTTTCCACGAAGGCTGTTAGCACAAGTCCCTTAGCAAGGATCGATGGATTGACCCGTACAACACCTTTAACTTCAACTTCGAGTACACCTTTAATTACGTCCTCCTTGATCTTCTCGCCAGTTCCATTACGATACACGTAATATTCAATGTCGAATCCACTCTGTATTCTTTCAGCTTCCTCGCCCTTAACTTTGATAGGTAATTCTACTTTAGATGGAGTAAGATGAAGTAATACCATGTACTTCAAGTCCTAATTACCTCCCACGGCTGGTTAGAGATACTTGATAATTTATTTTTATTCCTTGTCCCGAATCCTTAATCTGTATGCAAGAATACCTTAGACGTGATGCTTATCTAGTCTTAATCTAGTTATACCCAGTTGTAGAGAAATATATTATCTAGTACTCCTATGTACTACCTACTTAGGTGTGAATATATTGTCAGTAATACTTGTCGAGGAGTTGTCTAAGAGTCGTAGTGGTAAGCATGCTGTACGCAAGCTGGCCTTCATCGTATCTAAGGATGGTGGTGTAAGAAAAGTAGATTGTAGTAATGGTGAGGAAGGAGTTAAAACATATGCTAAGGGATGGAGTCGTGTATGTAATGTTGAGTTAAAGGAGAACGAGTATGCTGTACAAATACATCTAGTCCGAAACCTTTATGGACATGTTAAAGGATACATAGAGGTCTATGACCATAATGGTAACATGGTTTTCCGTGCAGTATACCGTAAGCTAAAGATACGTAGAAGTCATGGACACCTACGTTATGCATGGATTGTTAAGCGAGTAGCCGAGGAGCTAAAATTACCTGTTAAGAGGTACAACCTAGGTGTAGTGGTGTAAATAGAGCATGCCTAGACTCTTAGAACCATTAACTGATGAAGAAAAAGAAGCCGCTAATAGGATGATACAAGCATTTAGTACGTTCAATGCATTCGTGTTTGAGCTACCAGAAAGAAAACTATTCTTTAACGTAATACATAAGGTTGGGCTTGAACCATTAATAACCATAAAGGAATTAAGAAGGAGAAAAGTAATCATTTACGTTGTATTGTTAAACGAAAGACCTTGTATCAACGAATGCCAGTATAGGTGTCGAGGTAAAAAGGGTGATGAACAACGCAAGTGCATTCATGAATGTGTGGAGAAATGTATGGGGGAGCGTAAAGAATACTTAATCAATGCTTTAAGGGAATCCTCCAAGAAAAATTCCTAGAATTCAGGAATTAGGCACTCATAAAATCTCTGAACGATATCCTACCAACAATGCATCTTTCATTTTGATTGTTATTGATAAAAGCTGGATTCCGTGTTATGTAACTCTATTTTAGTCATGAAAATTATTGTATTTATAAAGCTGTGTTCATCTTGTTTTTAGGATTTTGTTTAGAGTAGGGAATTTACTAAGTAGTTCGTTGATATCCCTTGGTAGATGTCTTGCTCCATACCCCATACATGAGTAAGCGCCCATAGCGTTACCGAGGAGGGCTGCTTCTTCGGGTTTAAGATTCAACATCAATCCATATATGACTCCAGCGTTAAATGCATCACCTGCTCCTGTTGTATCAACGACTTCTACTCTAAATGGTGGAATCCTTAGTACCTTATCATTAGTTATGATAGCTGAACCTTGGGATCCGAGTTTCAAGAATACAGCACTTGGTTTGAGAATTTCATAGATTCTCTTAATACCTTCCTCGATACTGCTTACTCCTATTAAGTAGGTCATTTCATCCTTATTAAGGAAGACATAATCCACGTAGCCTTTAAGCCTATGTACTAGTTCGGGTTTCTCAGTAGCTATTCCTTCAAGGTCTATACTTACCATGGTGCCTACTTCTTTTCCTCTTTTAGCTAATGTTGTTATGCTTGCTTCGCCATCTTTGCTTAGTGCCATATAACCTGATATGTGTACATGTGCTATCCGCGTATTCATCGATTTTAAGGCTGTTCTAGGATTAGCTAGAATATTAGCTCCTCTATATCCTATAATTGTCCTAGAACCATTAGGAAAGACTAGTATAGTCATCACACCAGTAGGTTCCTTACTTATCCTTTCAATAAATCTTGTATCTACACCCTCCTGTGCAAGAGCTTTTATAGCCTCATCTCCGAAGGTATCTGTACCAACAGCACCTACAAGTTCTACTTTTACACCTAGCCTTGAAAGGGCTACAGCTATGTTACCACCTACACCGCCATGCATTACCTTCATTGATTTAGCTACTATTGATACATCATCACTAGGCAATGAGTCTACGTAAAAGAGTATATCTATATTGATATCTCCGAAAACTAGTACTACTCCACGTCTATGTAACCTCAAGTTTTAGAACGCCTCAACTCCCTTACCACTGACATAAGCTTCCTAACTCTTTCTGGATCCACTGGATTCTGTGTTAAGCCATGGTATTTGAAGTATGTGCCTACAATTGCTCCATCAGCGTATCTGAGTAGATCTCGAGCGTTTTGTGGATTTAATCCACTACCTATAATTACTGGAGTATCGCCAACAGTTTCTTTAACTATCTTTACATCATTGGGTGATGGAGGCTCACCTGTCATAGATCCAGTAACTATTATAGCGTCAGCCATGTAGAAGTCCGTCCATGTGGCATGTGTTTTAAGGTCTATACCAGGGAATACTACGGAATGCTTCTTCACTATATCTGCGAAGAACTTTATGTCCCATGCGTGAAGAAGTTTTCTTAGCCTCATAAGATCAGCAGCATTACCATGATCGAATTCTCCAGTATCCCATACAGCTGCTCCAGTATAGAGACATACCCTAATGAATTTAGCACCTGCAGCCTTCGCTATACCTAATGCTACCCTACCCCCATTATGTATTACCGTTATTCCTACTGGTACATTAACCTCTTTTACAACAGCTCTGGCAGCTACAGCATGAGCTGCTATCTCTTCTGGAGGTATTCTATTAGCTCCTGAATAATATGGGAGATCCCACATGTTCTCAACAATGAGGCCATCAACTCCTCCTTCAACTAAAGCTTTTGCATCTCTTAGCGCGTTTTCGATAATCACATCCATATCCCATCCTTCATAAGCTGGCGATCCTGGAAGAGGCATTAAATGCACCATACCTATTATAGGCTTATCAACTCCAAACAATTCTTCTAAGTTTCTAAGCCTTTTACCGTAGAAGGATTTCGCCCATTCAGG
>CAYUVB010000014.1:0-30242 GCA_964448055.1 uncultured Desulfurococcales archaeon
ATTATAAGTCTAAGTACGTCATACGTCATAGGTTTATACGATATGTTTTATATACTATATCGTGATTATTACTTGTTTTATAGCTCTTTATAGCATAGAATATTTACATGTACACTAGTCTAGCAATGCGTGTATCTTCTTAGAATAAAACTTAAATAGAGTCCCCCAAGTCCTATTATCTGAGGAGCAAGTGTAATTATGGTGGGTGCATAATTTATGAATACTCTTAAATTATTAAGCCTAGTATTATTAACATTAATAATACTACCTGCATTCATAGCACCAGTACAAGCACAAGTAGTAAAAGGTCCACCACTAGACAAGATAATCTATACTGTAAGAACAACACAGGAAAGAGGAGTACTAGATGTATCTGAAGGAAAACTAGATGTATTCATGTACGCAGTATCACCTAAGGTGCTACAACAAGTACCATACAATAAGGAGAACGTAAAGCTAATACCAACAAGAACTGGCTATTATAACTTACTATTCAACCCATATAGCGATGACGACGAAGCAGGAAAATGGGGGGTAGCAACAGATGTAGATGATGGAACCAAACACTTCAACCCATTTGCATTAAGAAAAGTAAGATTCGCATTCCAATTCATAAACAGAAAGTACATAATAGAGAATATACTAGCAGGTGGAGGAGTACCAAAATACGGACCAATAGGCCCATCACATGGAGCATACGATAAACTAAAGTCCGTTTACGAGGAACTAGGTCTAACACCCGAAGGCGATGAAAACAAACTACTAAAAATGATCGATGAAGCACTAACAGAGGCAGCGCAGCACCTAGAGAAACTTGGCTATAAGTTATACAAGAAAGAGGATCCCAATGCACCAGCTGGATACTGGTGGTACTTCCAAGCACCTGGCCAAGATGAAGAACCTGTAACAGTAGTATTCATAATAAGGCCGGAAGACGAGAGAAAGGATATTGGAAACTATGTAGCCGACTTAATAGAGAAAGCAGGAATAAAGGTTGAGAGAAAATATATCGCAAGAGCTGCATCAAAGGTATATGGAACAGATCCGGCAACACTATGGTGGCATATCTACACAGCTGGATGGGTAACAACAGCTGAGGTACTATGGCCAGAAACATATCTAGCATTCTTTGGGGCAGCATGGTATGGATGGTTACCATCATGGGTGGGATGGGAATACAATAAAGAGCACGCGAAAGCAAGGGGAGACGAGATACAACCCGTAATAGAAGACGAATCATATAAGCTAGTCATGGGTGAGTATACTGGCGATTTATTCTGGGAGAAATGTAAAGAAGTACTAAAGCTAATAGTAGAGCAAAGTATTAGAGTATTCCTAGTTGAAACAGAAGAGTACTTTGTAGTAAATAAGCGTGTACACGACATAGCGGCTGGTAGAGCAACCGGGCTAAGCACCCTATGGGCGTTCAGAACAGCTTGGACCGAAGATGGTACACTGGTCGTAGCACAATTCTCATCTCAGGGAGCATTATTCATGAGTGCTTGGAATCCTGTAGGAGGCTTAACAGACATATATACAGAATACATTGCAAGATACGTATATGATGTAGGTGACTGGTATCACCCAGCAACAGGAGAAATGGTACCAGTAAGAGCAACATGGAAGATATTAGAAAAAGGAGACATAACCGTACCTGGTACAGCCCTTATATACAACCATACGGCGCACAAGTGGCAGTCATTGGATGAGGCCGGCATACCATCAGAAGAAAGGAAAGCTGTAGTAAAGGTACAAATACACTACTTATTCAGCAATTTCCATCACGGCAGACCTATGAGCCTATTTGACATATTAGCAGACCTTGCATGGTGGTGGGACTGGGCATACAAAGATGGTGAAGATGATAAATGGTATCATGATCAGATAGCAGAAACTGGTCAGCCATATTTTGAGGACGAGTTCTTCGCTTTAGAGATAGTGAATGAAACCGACATAATAGTGTACGGTAAATATGCTCACCCATTAGCAGACGATGTAACGGGTTCCGAGTACAACTGGTGGACAGCCTACCCAATAGAAATAATGATGACCATGGAATATGCTGTATTGTATGGTGGACCATTATCGGGTAAGAGCTATGGATGGTATGAAGGTGAGGCTGATAGATGGGTTGACCTACTTGACCCAGATCACCTTAAGGATCTAAAAGCAATATTAGAGAACTATATCAAGACAGAAGAATACATACCACCTTACCTGAAAGCAACATACGAACTAGCCAAGAAGTATCCAATAATAGGTAGCCTAGATCTAAAAGATGCAGCAGAGAAGGCATTGGCCTTCCTAAATAAGTATGGCCACTTATTCATCAGCAACGGCCCATTCTACATTGCTAGATACGAACCAACAGAATTATACATAGAGTTAAAGGCATTTAGAGATCCATCATACCCATTCACACCAGAATACTGGTCAACAAAGCTCATAATAAGCAAACTCTATGTAGAAGACGTGAGATATCCACGTCAAGTACTAGCAGGACATGATATAGACTTAACAATACGCTTAGGCGAAGAAGTAACATTCCCTGAGACTGAAGCAGGAAGAAAACCAGCCGCTTTCGCATATGTTGAGGTATCCTTGTTAACACCTGAAGGCAAAGAGGTAGGTACATGGCCAGCTGAAAAGGTTGAACCAGGAGTATGGGAAGCTGTAATACCAGGTGAAGCAACTAAAGGCTTGCCTACAGGCACTTATACTATAGTCGTAAAAGTAGGTAGGGTAGCAGGTACTGTCGAAATAACTGATAGTAGGAGTGTATTAATAGTAGGAGTAACGATTCCAACAACACCAACAACCACACCTACTACACCAGTAACAACGCCAACTACACCAGTAACCACACCTACAACGCCAGTAACCACACCAACGGTTACAGTACCGACAGTCACAGCACCCACGGCTACAGTACCATCACCCACAGCAACTGTAACAACAGTAACTGCTGCAGCACCCGGTATTGGTCCAGAGGTCATCATAGGAATAGCCGTGGTGATAATAATAGTAGGTATTGCGGCAGCATTCCTCATGAGGAAGAAATAATCATTATCACCTAAAATTTATTTAACTACATAAATAATTTTTTAGTTCAAAATTTAATTATTTTAACAAGCCAATAAAATATGTATAATAATCTTCTTATCTAGGTTTCTCTATTTTTTAAGCTTATCTTTAAATTTATAAATGCAAGCCCAGTATACTACTCGGGTGTAATGAATGGGCTATGGACGCTACTTGGCTATGAGGGCATTGAACTCTGTAATCGTGCTTATTGTAGCCTTATTCATTGCATCTATAGCATTTAACTCGTTGGCCGAAGTAAATGTCAAGGAAATGGTAAGTGCACGTTTACAAGCATCAAAGCAGCAACTTGCACAACAACACAGACAGCTCTCTGATGTTGTTGCTGCTTTGATGCAGGAATTCAAGGAGATCAATGTTAAGGTAACATATAAAGATAAAACAATAGACTGCTACGAATTTGCTAAAAAGTTATCAGAGGGCACGCTAGAAATAAATGATACTAGAATCATTGAAGCAATTGCAGATAGATGTTATACTGAATACTTCAAATATAGAGAGTATAGTAGATGGGGGTTAAATCTACCAATATACATTAGAGTATTCTATTATGTTTACAAGACCCTTACATTAGACTTCGGTGAAGCCAAGCTAAAGTACCCACAGTTTGGTACAAGCGATGTTAAAACCATGGTGTTAACAGCTATGGCTAGAACAGCTTTACTCTTCACTACAGCGTATATGATAAATGTGGCATTGTCAATATTCATAGGATTACAGATGGCTAGAAGAGTTGGTAGCGTACTTGATAGAGG
Source organism: uncultured Desulfurococcales archaeon (assembly GCA_964448055.1). Taxonomy (GTDB): domain Archaea; phylum Thermoproteota; class Thermoprotei_A; order Sulfolobales; family WANQ01; genus WANQ01. The sequence continues at coordinate 3,858 of CAYUVB010000014.1, forward strand.
TGTATCAGTAGTAGCAATGATTTCGGCAAGTTTACCTATGTTCTGGGTTGGCATGTTAATGATCTACTTGTTTGCATACGTATTTAAGTTATTCCCAAGCGTAGCATATGAGAAAATACCGGATGAGATCGCAGGCAACGTCTTTGAGCAGTTGAAGTGGTGGTTATGGCATTTAGCAGTGCCAATAATGACTATAGTACTAGTAGGATTTGGTGGAGGAGCGTATTCTACACGTAACTTAGTCATAAGCATAATGCAAGAAGACTTCGTTACAACAGCTAGAGCTAAGGGTGTACCAGAGAGAAAGGTCGTATACGGCCATGTACTGAGAGCAGCAAGTCCACCTATAGTAACTTCCATATCATTAGGATTCATAGGTACATTCTTTGGAGCAATAATAAGTGAAGTAGTATTTCAATGGCCCGGTATGGGCAGGCTCTACTATACTGCTCTAGAACAAGCAGATATACCAGTATTAATGGCTAATACATTCATGTTTGTCTTCCTATTCGTTATAGTACGTTTCATCTTAGAAATTATATATGGATTCCTTGACCCGCGCATAAGAGCTTCACGGTGAGATCTTGGTTGAATGGTCTGAAATTAAGAAAAAAGCCCTAGAATTCTGGAGTGAGTATAAGAGATTCAAGATAGGGCTGGTAGGGTTAGGTCTACTAGTAGTATTGGTAATCATAGCTATACTACCATCATTCATTTTTGATCCAGAGACCTATACTGATTGGAATGATTATCCAGAATGGGATCTTAATCCTAAGTTAGCACCTCCAGAATGGATTAATTACTTCTCAACAGAAAAATACACTCCACCAACACGTATCGATCCCTATGAGATAAAAGAGTTATGGGAGGACTATGCAGAAGCATTCATTAAAACAAATAACATAACAGATCCGCAAATGATTGACACTATTAAGAAGGAGTTTCAAAAGAGCTTTAAAGATAGAGGATACATATATTACTTTAGGTATGAATACAAATGGGATATACCGAGTACTGACTTAATAATAATACTTGAAAATGTTACCACAGACATAAGATTAACACTAAGTATCATTAGACCTGAAGAAGTAATCGATGGTATAAAAACATCCATAGTCCTTGATGAAGCTTTGACCCTAAACATACCTAAAACTACAGAAAGAATAGTAATACACCTAAGATATAACGAAGAATTATTGGACACCATAGAGAAAGAAATTTTAGCTAAATATGAAGATCCGCAAATCTACCATGATGCTTTAGAAAAGAACATCTTAACGGCAAAGATTACCAACCCCATTAAATTACTATTCTATAAAGTAGGTCCAGGTATGCTCTATGGTAGAACAGGACCCTTGCATGGATTGTATAAGTATATTATTAGTATTGAAGCTGCTAATGCTACATTAAAGGAGCCACCTAAATTGTACTTAAGGGTTCCGGGCAGTTGCTATGGTCTACTTGGTACAGATATTAGAGGTAGGGATATTCTTGTAGGTATTATGTGGGGTACTAGGACAGCATTACTTATAGGTATAGTCTATTCGGTAACTGTTGTCGCTATAGGGCTAATATATGGTGTTGTAAGTGCTTATATGGGTGGGATTGTTGATGAAATAATGCAGCGTATTAACGAAGTATTGTATGCTATACCGTTATTGCCATTCTTAATCCTCTTCTCATATACTTTAAGAGAAGTTTATGGTACGATAAGTGTATGGCATATCATAGGAATACTAATAATATTTGCATGGACTGGATTGGCTATAGTTGTACGTAGTATGGCCTTACAGATTAAGGAACAACCATTCGTTGAAGCAGCAAGGGCTGTTGGTGCTAGTGGTACTAGGATAGTGTTTAAGCATATACTGCCACAATTGATGCCCTATGCATTTGCTAGTATGGCTTTAGCTGTACCAGGAGCTATATTGATAGAGGCTAGTCTAAGTTTCCTTGGCTTAGGTGATCCCAATATACCTACATGGGGTAAGATGATCTATGAGGCACAGAATTCGTTGTCCTCTTGGTGGTGGGTGTTGTCACCAGGGCTAATGATAGCAATTACGGGTATGACCTTTGTGTTTATAGGAAATGCATTAGATACAATACTTAACCCTAAGCTAAGAAGACTCTAGTACAACTATATTTTTAAATATATGTTTCTTGAACTCTAGTGAGGCTCACTTGGTGTACCACTGTGCCCGGTTACGTATTGGAAGTAGAACACTTGAAAACGTACTACTACACGTATAAGGGTATAGTTAAAGCGGTCGATGACGTATCATTCAAGCTTAGGGAAGGTGAGAGCTTAGGTATTGCTGGCGAGAGTGGTTGCGGTAAAAGCACGCTTGCTTACAGTCTTCTGAAACTTGTCCCACCACCAGGCCGTATTGCTGGTGGAAAGATAGTAATTGATGGTGTTGATGTAACCAAGATGAGTGAAGTAGAAGTTCGAGGCAAAGTTAGATGGAAGAAGATAAGTATGATATTCCAAGGAGCTATGAACGCATTGAATCCTGTCTATACGGTCGGATATCAATTAGCTGAACCATTAATATACCATAAGGGTTATACAAAGAAGGAGGCAATAGAGGAAGCAAAGAAATATCTTCAACTCGTGGGTCTGTCACCTGATATAGTTAATAGATATCCACATGAGCTAAGTGGTGGAATGAAACAACGTGTAGTCATAGCAATGGCACTTATACTCCAACCTAAAATAGTCATAGCGGATGAACCTACAACAGCGCTAGATGTGGTAGTACAAGCACAAATACTGAACCTCCTCAAGAAATTGCAAAAAGAACTAGGTATAAGCATTATACTAATAACACACGATCTAAGTATTATAGCTGAATTAGCAGATAAGGTAGCAATAATGTATGCTGGTAAAATAGTGGAGTTTGGTCCGTTAGAAAAAGTATACCTTGAACCACAGCATCCGTACACGCAGGCATTACTCAAGAGCATACCTAGACTCCGTGGAGAAAAATCAAAGTTAGAGTGGATTCCAGGGACACCACCAGACCTAAGGAACCCGCCACCAGGTTGCCGTTTTGCACCAAGATGTAAATTCGCTATGGATATATGTCGTAGACAAGAACCGCCAGAAGTACAGCTATCTTCAGATCATAGAGTACTTTGTTGGCTTCACGCTAAGAAGTAGCTAGGTGAATAGTTATGAGTATGGAAGAAAAACTCCCTCCAAGAGATGAAATATTACAGGAGTTCTTGAAAAAATATGGTAGTAATGTACTATTATATGCATATAAACTTAAGAAATGGTTCCCAATAAGAAGAGGCATAAAAGAAATACTATTGAGAAAACCTCCAAGATACGTAAGAGCAGTAGATGGTATAACCTTCTACATACGTGAAGGAGAAACATTCTGCCTAGTAGGCGAAAGCGGTTGTGGTAAAACAACTACTGGTAGAACATTAATAAGACTACTAGACCCCACTGGAGGTTACGTATTCTACAAAGCAAGACCAGAAACATTAAAACTTCTTAAAGAAATCCTTGGAGAGAAAATATACATCAATGGAGACTATGTAGACCTAACTACTATTCCAACTAAGAAGTTTAAACCATTGAGGAAGGAACTTCAAATAATATTCCAGGATCCCTATGGAAGCCTTAACCCAAGGTTTAAGATAAAAGACATTCTTGAAGAACCATTATTAGTCCATGGTATAGGTGGTTCAGCTGAAGAAAGAGAGAAGATAGTGCTAAAGGCATTAGAGGATGTAAAGCTTACACCAGCAGATGAATTTGCTTATCGTTATCCACATATGTTAAGTGGTGGTCAGAGACAACGTGTAGTTGTTGCCAGAGCAGTTATACTTAATCCAAGATTTGTTGTAGCAGACGAGCCTGTATCAATGTTGGACGTATCTATTCGTGCAGAAATATTAGAGCTAATGATGGAGCTAAAGAAGCGTTATGGACTAACATACTTATTCATTACTCACGACTTAGCAGTAGCTAGGTATATATGTGATAGAATAGCAGTAATGTACCTTGGAACCATAGTAGAAATAGCCGACTCTGATACACTAGTAGAAAACCCATTACATCCATATACTAAGGCATTAATAGCAGCAGTACCTGAACCAGATCCTAGTCTAAGGCATAAGTTTAAGGAGATACCAATAAAGGGTGAAATACCAAGTGCAGCAGCTATTCCACCAGGATGTAGGTTCCATCCGAGATGTGTTGCATTAGACCAACACCCAGAACTTAAGGAGAAGTGTACTGGTACTCAGCCAGAATTAATAGAATATGAGAAAGATCATTGGGTAGCTTGCTGGCTCTATCAGAAATAATATTCTAGTCTAACTTAATCACATAATGCAATTTTCTCTTCTAAGTATTTCTTCAACATAAGCTTCGAATTCGTATTCATCTATATACCCTAGAATTCTATCAATAAGTTTACCATTTATTATTACCAATGTTGTTGGGGTGCTCATTATGTAGTATGCGTAGGCAACATCCATTGCATAGTCTAGGTTAACTCTTATAAAGCCAGCCTTACCCTTAAATTTTCTAGCTACATTCTCGAATATTGGATGGAACAGTTTACAATAAGGGCAATATGTAGTATAGGCGTTAACGAATACCACTCTGCACTTACGAAGAGCGTTCTTGAGCTCATCTAAGCTTGAAATCTCTACTACTGGTTCCTTCACGTACTTAGCCATTTCACAACAATTAATTCTGATTATAACATGTTCTATTTCATCTTCTCTTCTGCCTTTACCTATTATTCTATCAGCTATTTTATCAAGTATTTCTTTTACCTCATGGTCTAGATCATCTAACTTCAAGGCCCTTGTTACCCATCATACATAACTATAACGGTGTTAAAGAAGCTTTCCCCCATAAAACCATAGACATTAAGAGTATATATTAGGGTGCAATGTTTAAATTAGACAACTGCTATCAGCCTTGTTAGGCAGGCGTAGGTGTAAGAACCCTATGGCTAAGGTCAATGGAAAAGTAGGTATAATTGGTTGGGGAGTATATATACCCAGATATCGTGTTAAAATGGAAGAATTCTACCGTATATGGGGTTTTGATGAAACAATACCTTCCTCGTTATATATGTATGAGAAAGCTATTGCAGGTCCAGATGAAGATACAATCACCATAGGTTACGAAGCTGCTCTTAACGCGATTAAAAGAGCAAATATAGATCCTTCGGAAATAGGAGCAGTATTTGTTGGAACAGAATCCAAACCTTATGCTGTAAAACCTTCTGCAACAGTGATAGCAGAAGCACTAGGTATAACGCCTAAAACAACTGCTATAGACATGGAGTTTGCTTGTAGGGCTGGAAGTGAAGGTATACGTAACTCTATAGCACTTGTACTAAGTGGTATGGTTAAATATGCGCTAGCTATTGGAGCAGATACAGCACAAGCAAATCCAGGAGACGTATTAGAATTCACAGCAAGTAGTGGCGGAGCAGCATTCATAGTAGGACCAGGTGATGAATCGGTTGCTGTATTCGAAGGAGTGTATACCTATGTAACAGATACACCAGACTTCTGGAGAAGAGAACTATCTCCATACCCTCAACATGGTGAAGGGTTTACAGGCGAGCCAGCATACTTTCATCACATAATAAGTGCAGTTAAGGGACTACTCGAAGAACTTGGATTAGCAGTAGATGATTTTGATTACGCAGTATTCCATCAACCTAACGGTGTATTCCCTCTAAGAGTAGCTAAGAAACTCGGTATACCTAAAGAGAAGGTGCTACCAGGATTAGTTACGCCATGGATAGGTAATACCTATAATGGTTCAGCATTAATAGGTTTAGCAAAAGTACTCGATGAAGTAGCTAAACCAGGAGATAGAATACTTGTAGCACCATTTGGTAGTGGTGCAGGAGCAGATGCCTATAGCATAATAGTGAAGGAAACGATAAATGAAGTAAGAAATAGAGCACCTACGGTCAAGCAATACATAGAAAGAAAGACATACATAGACTATGCCCAATACGCTAAGTTTAGAGACCTAATAAGGAGAATACCAGAAGCATAACATCTTTAATGATAAACTACTAATATTTTATGATACTTCTCTGAAGACATAATTATGTAGTTCTTATATAAGACTAGGCACACAGATATATTTCTACATGATTACCATTAGGTGGTATCCGTAAATTGGCTAACAATAGAATAAAGCTCGACGAGTATGTTGAAAGAGTAATTAAAGGTGAATTAAATCTACATGAACTAGACAAGCATCTAGGGAACAGTAATCTTGCAGCACTGGTTAGAAGATTAGCTATTGAGAGAATAACTGGTGTAAGTCTTCCAGCTATAGCTTCAACTATAATAGACTTTGAAGAAATCATAGGTAAAAGTATCGAAAACCCTATAGGAGCTATTCAGATACCTCTAGGAGTAGTAGGTCCATTATTAATTAACGGTACCTATGCTAAAGGAAAGTATTACATACCGTTAGCTACAACAAGAAGTGAACTTGTATCCAAAATAAATAATGCCGTAACGGCATTAACATTAAGTGGGGGTGTAAGAACAGAAGTACTATTCGACAAAATAGCAATCACAATATCAATTCCTATGTTAAATAACGAGATTGTGCTAAAACAAACTAAATACCTATTTGAGCATATTGTTGAGCTGGAAGAAATTATTAAGGCAAATATTAGAAACGCAAAATTACTTGAGGCAAGTAACTTAATTCTTAAAAATAACATCTTATTATATCTAACATTCACGTCAAGTACTACTATAGAAGTATGTATGCTTTCCAATATCGTTGATAGTTTACGTAATTACGTTGTAAAGGAGCTCAAGAGCGGTACAAGATCAAATTTGGAGATAGATCTATTAGTAAGTTATGAAGCAACAGTTGCAGCTGAAGCACTATTATCTTCAAAAGTATTAGATCAATTGTTAAAAGTTAATGCAGAGAAGCTTCACGAGGCAAATATATTAAGAAATACACTAAAGAATGATAAGATACATTCTCCTTGCAATCTGTACCGTATAGGGATCTTAACAGCATTGTTCCTAGCTACCGGACAAAATATTGAGCGAGTAGTAGATAGCTTAAGTTATACACGAACTGAAATAAGAAATAGGGAAGATCTCTACATATCTGTTACACTACCTAACCTTGAAATAGGTGTATTCGATAAAGGTATTAATCTCCCTACACAACGCGAGGTTTTGAGAATTCTAGGTATAATAGAGAATAAGTGTGGTCCAGGAATAAATGTGAGGAAATTTGCTGAAATAATTGCGGCGGCTCTCTTAGCGGAAGAACTAAGCTTACTTGTATTGCTGGTAAGGAATTAAGTAATGATAGGTTTATTACATGAAAAGTGATTTTAAAAATATTAAATAGGTTTAATCATTGTAGAAACATTTATCTAAAGTAGCAGCTAATTTAACCACTGGTTTGACATTAATGGTACTCCGCATACCTAAGATACCATTACTAGATGATATAAATCCCCGGAATGCTAAGGTACTGTTAAGAATAGATATAAATAGCCCTATAGATCATAGGACAGGAAAGATTATAGATAATATTAGGCTTAAGGCACACGTAGATACAATAAGGGAATTAGTAATTGAACGAAATTGTGCAGTAACATTGATAGCTCATCAAGGAAGACCTGGTGATAAGGATTTCTGTGACTTATCTCAACACGCTGAACTATTATCCAAGTATGTTGGTCTTGAGATAAAGTTCATTGATGATGTAATAGGACCTGCAGCAAGGGAAGCCATTAATAAACTTAAGCCAGGCGAAGTATTGTTACTAGACAATGTTAGGTTTGTGTCGGAAGAATTAATAGAAGCATTACCTGAAAAACAAGCTGAAACATACCTCGTTAGAAGGTTAGCGCCATTATTTAATTACTATGTTAATGATGCATTCGGAACAGCCCATAGGAGCCAACCCAGTATAGTGGGATTCCCATTAAAACTACCTTCAGCTGCAGGTAGGTTAATGGAACTAGAAGTAAAAGCATTATCTAAAGCCTTCAGCGAATCATCTCAACCAAGAATATTTGTTTTAGGTGGAGGTAAGGTCTATGATACATTAAGGATAATAGAGAATATTGTAAAGAATAAAGTAGCAGATCGTATTCTGACAACAGGTCTTGTAGCTCAGTTATTCCTAGTAGCAAAAGCTGTAAACATAGGCGAGGTGAATAAGGAGTTTCTTGAGGAGAAGGGACTATTAGGACTAGTACCACGAGCAAGAAGACTATTGCTGTTGGGTGCACCAATAGAAACACCAATAGACTTTAAGACTGTTGATAAGAATGGAAATATTAGAAACGAAACTGTTGGAAACATTAAAGGATTGATAATGGATATAGGTGATAATACTATAACAATGTACTCTGATCTAATAAAAGAGGCGAATGTAGTTGTAATGAGGGGACCTGCAGGAGTAATGGAGGATCCACGTTTTAGAGAAGGTACAGAAAAATTAGTGAAAGCAGCATTAATGTCTAAAGCATTCACAATACTTGGAGGTGGGCATCTAACAGCTATAATATCATGGGAGGAAGCTAAACGTAGAGGAAATACACATTTATCTACGGGTGGTGGAGCTCTACTACTATTCCTTGCAGGTGAACCTCTCCCTGCTCTTGAAGCACTTCATCTTTCAGCTAAAAAATTCCTTAAAATAAACTAAGTAGGTGGAGAATACATGCCTAAAATACTTGTTAACGGGTATGGTACAATAGGTAAGAGAATTGTATGGGCTATAAAGAAATCTTCGGATTTAGAGCTTTATGGAATAGTTAAGACTAGACCTGATTATTCAGCAATAATAGCATTGAAGAACAACATAGATATTTATGTACCAAGTACTGAATACATGAGATCATTTGAAGAGAAAGGAATAAAAGTTAAAGGTACAATAGAAGATGCTTTAAGTAAAGTAGATGTTGTCGTAGATGCTACACCTGCAAAAGTAGGTGCAAAATATAAAGAATTATACTTAAAGTATGGTGTAAAAGCAATATTTCAGGGAGGAGAGAAACACAATATAGTTGATGTAAGTTTTAACTCATTGTGTAACTACGAAGAAGCATTTGGAAAGAATTATGTAAGGGTTGTAAGTTGTAATACTACGGGTCTACTTAGAATTATATGTAGCTTGCATCAGAACGTAGGTGTGAGAAAGGTAAGAGCACTAATAATACGTAGAGGGGCGGATCCCAAGGAAATAAAACGAGGACCCATAAACTCTATAGTTCTTGATCCACCACATTTACCTAGCCATCACGGCATTGACGTTAAGACAGTTCTCCCATGGCTTGATATTGAGACGGCTGCAGTAATAGTACCGACAACACTTATGCATATGCATTACCTAGTATTAGAGTTAGAGAAAGAGTCAACAAAGCAAGACATCTTGAGAATACTAGAGGAAACTCCTAGGATACTATTAGTAGACCCAGATAAACTAGAAATTAAGAGTACAAGTGAATTAATTGAAATAGCTAGGGATACTGGTAGATTACGAAATGATTTCCCAGAACTATTGGTATGGTCTACAACGATTAATGTAAAAGGCAGAGAACTGGTTTTAATTCAAAGTGTCCACCAAGAAGCAATAGTAATACCTGAGAACATAGATGCTATAAGGGCAGTACTGAAACTAGAAGAAGATAAGTGGAAGAGCATAGAGAAAACAGATAGAGAACTAGGTATAAGTCATGGGTGGCTTCTATGACGTACGTAAGAGAACCAACATATGAAATAAGCTTTCATTTCCGCCGAATACTAGTACCTGTTGATGGTAGTGAACCTAGTCTTAGAGCGTTAGATCTAGCATTAGACTTAGCTAGAAGATATGGGTCAAGAATAACGGTGTTACATGTTAAGCCTCGAGGAGCAAATAGCCAGTATGTACTAGAAAAAGTAAACAAGAGAATAGAGAATAAAGGTATACCAGTAGCAGTGAAGGTTGAAGAAATAGATCCTATAAGGGAAAGCGTTGCTAAGAAGATATTGGATGAAGTAGCAGAAGGAGGATACGATATAGTAGTACTTGGAGCTAGAGGCTTAACTGTATCAGAAGAATTAACTATAGGTAGTACAGCACTAGCAGTTGCAATAAATACAACAACTACAACAATAATAGTAAGGTAAGAATAATGGCTAGCATTAATGTACCCAAAAACATAACGTGTAAGAGAGAGTTCAAGGTAAAACCAGAACATGCAGCTAAACACGTAGGGTCAGGTAATGTAGAAGTACTATCCACTCCATCTATGATAGCTTTTATGGAAGCTACAAGCCTTGAATGTGTACAAAAATACCTGCCAGAAGACTACACAACCGTTGGAACAATGGTTAATGTTAAACATCTTAAACCTGCACCAGTAAACGCCGCAATAATAGTCGAATCGAAACTAATCGAACAAGAAGGTAGAAGACTATTATTTGAAGTAAAGGCCTATTGGAATAATATCCTAATAGGCGAAGGAATGCATGAAAGGTATATAGTAAATAAAAAGAGGTTTATAGAAAAACTACGCAAAGAAGTAGAGTTGTATACACAATGATCTATGTCAAGGATTAGATTAATAACTATTTTTCTATGAAATAATGTTGACTCGCATTTCTTTAAAGTCTTCTTGGCCATGTTTTCACTTGGTTTTGCTTCACAGACTTGATAGAAGCGGCGTCTTATAGCTATGGAATAATAATGTTTGGCGTATCCTTAAAATTTCAGTAAAGTTTAAATTTTGTGCTACTGCACAGAATTCTTGGTGGTAGTGAATGGCCTGGTGGTTTGGTCCAGGATATGGTTGGGGTCGTGGATGGCGTGGTGGCTGGGGTAGAGGAGGCTGGGGTTGGCGTGGTCCATGGCCTGGTAGAGGACCTTTCAGCTACTTACCACCATGGCAGAGACCTGGATGGCTATTTGGAAGAGGAGCATGCTGGTGGCTATTTGGAGGACCATGGGGATACTGGTACTGGATTAGGGGATGGTATCCTTACATGATGCCGTATCCGTATGCCCCCACGTACTATCCATACTACCCATACTATCCATGGATATGGTGAGAAAGACCATGTACTGGTGGTACTATCCTTCAGCATACATCCCATATTACATGTATGACCCAATGGCTATGATGATGTACATGATGCAGTGGATGATAATACCATATTACTATGCACTCTACATGGAGATGTTTAGAGCTACTCTAGATGCATGGAAAAGAACTCTAGAAGCAATATCAGCAAGTATAACGCAAGCAACAAAACAATAACGATGACAAAAGTAAAAAGCAACTAATAGCCTAGACCTTAATTGAATTGCATGAAGTAAAATGTTTTTAGTATACAAAGCAGAATACTTAACATAACACATAACTCGGCTAAAACATGTATAATCTGGAGGGAACAAAGTTGTCAGGATGGTATAGATTTTGGAGACGAATGATGATGTATTATCCGCCGCCCCCACCTTATCTATGGTATCCTCCATATTATCAGCAACCTTCACCACAGCCACAGCAGCAAGTACAGCAACCTAGTACTCAGCAGCCTCAGCAAATGTACCCCCCACAATATCCATTACCTCCCTATATGCCTCCCCCACCTATGCCACCAATACCTCAGACACCAGAGGAAGAACTAGCATTTCTAGAAGAATACAAGAAGGCGCTTGAAGAGGATTTGAAGGATCTACAAGAGGAACTTAAAGGTGTAGAAGAGCGCATACGTGAATTAAGGAGAATGCTTAAGGAAAGACAGTAGCCGTTTGTATCTTATAGTCTTATAATATTTTTTCCTTAATCTATGGGTGAATAACCCGTTCTCAATATTCGGCGGAACTCTATATCAGTATTCTTCATTTTAATTATCCTAGCTTTTACTTGCCCATCGGGCAGAGGAGTTACTTGTGCTAATGCTATGTTTACACCTAATTTATCCATGTACTCTATGAAATCATCTAAGACTCTTATATCAGGTACTCTTATTGTGTATTCTTCGTATATAGCCTTATCTTCTCTGAGTCTATTAATGCTTTCTAATGCAGGTTTTAGTATGGCGAGACCAAGAGCTTTTGCTCTTTCTGCTAATTCTTTTTCATCTATTCCTTCTTCATAAATCTTCCATATCTCGCGTAATATCCTTGAAAACAAGAAACTTCTACCTTCATCAAAGGGATACTTCATTCCTAATTCTAGGTCATTGAGATGAGTACAGGTTGTAGTATACTTTAATGGTTTTACCCTATGTTCTGGGTCTTTTAGGACTATCCCCTCTCTGCAATCTCTTTCAAGTCTACGTACGATATGTTGTAATGTATTAAGGTCGTCTTTGCCTATTACTCCTAACCTTCTAACGAGTTTAACCTTGGTGTTATTGATTATATTGTCTCGTTCCTTAATCTTTACAAAGGATTTACCTCTCATTATATCGAATACGAAGTAATCGAAATATGGTGCTTCAGGATAATAATGTTGCACATAGGGATTTTCTTCGCCTACAACTTCACCGCATAGTACTAGATCCTCATCATATCTTTTGAATATTTTCTTGAATTCTTCCTCGTACATATGTTTTAATCTTGCTGTGGTATAGGGACATATATATCCTCCACGTGTAATAGCTAATATTCTATCCTCAAAGAATACGACACGTACATTGTAGCCATCCATTTTCTCCTCTACTATTACTTGGTCTATAAAGTGTCTTTGAACAGCTTTCAGTAATAATATTCTTTGGATACTAGGGTAGCCATGTATTACCTTAATGGTAGTTGAACCTATAATTATAACGGTGCCTTCTCGGAATCCCTTCCATTCACGTCTAAACACTATATACGGCAAGTCTTTGTACTCTATGTACCTTAATACACGTCGATTAACCAGATCTTTTATCACTTGTTCTTCTAAGCCAAGGTATTCTGCTACTTTCTTAATAGCTCTCTCTAATGACAAGATTGTATCAGCCTATGTGTTTAGAACTTAAAATTAGTAAGGGTTAAATAGCTTTATATACAATGTCTTTTAGACTCTTACTAGTCTTGTAATTCTCATACAATCAGCCGAGGGTACTTTAATCATCTTTATTCCTCATACCTAAAGCGTTTCATCATCTAAGTATAGGTTAGATCCCGGAGACTTATTTTGTGTTAAGGATAAATATACATACTGGATCTAATGAAGCAATGTATTTGGTGAATGAAGGTGTAGATATTGATGATTTTTGTAGTGGATACAAGTGGCATAACTGACCCAAGACTTAGAGACGCCTTAGGTGCACGTAGTTTAGAAGAAGTTGTTGCACGTTTAGCTGATCTTATGGGTATGGCTAGGATTAGGCTTGGTATGAGCTTCTATATGCCTCCCTCAATGTTTGAAGAACTGAAACGTTTCTTGCTTGGAAACAAGGTTAGTCCTGAAGTAGTAAATAAGTTATCAGCTGTTGTAGTAGTAAAAGCACCAGATAAAGTTAAAACACATATACCTGCGATAGTTATGTCAAAATATGTTGAAGAGATAACTAAGCGTTTATTTAAAGGTTTAAGGGTTGCTGAGGAAAGTGTTAGAAGAACTGTTAGAGAAATTTCCAAGTATGAGAAGGAGTCCAATAAGGACGAAATTGTTGGTAGGATAATACATGATCTAAGACAGAGATATCGTGAAGCTACACGTAAAGGTATAGTTGATACCGTAGTAGACTTTGACGCTGTTATGCTGGCAGTAGAGCTTAAAGCAATAGTTGTAACAAACGATGAAGGAATTAGAAGGTTATGTGAGGAATTAGGCATAATAGTTGTTGACCCATTAACTTTCCTTGAAATGCTTAAAAGATACCAGGAATTAGCGAATAGGTTGCAAGAAGAGAAGAACAATTAATACAATAACAACCCTTATACCTTTATGTGCCTAGGGCTTGGTTTTGGATAGCTCCTTTACTTCTATATTAAGCTTATTGAATACTATTCTTAGTAATTCATCTATACCTAATCCTTTTAGAGCACTTATGAGAATGGGTTTACCTAGGTTCTTCTTATTCATATATTCCATTATCTTCTTGAGTTTATTTTCATCAACTTCATCTATCTTGTTTACTGCTATGACAATGTTCTTCTCCTTAAATCTATCCAATATATCTTCAAGTACATGTATTTGTTCTTCTATAGTATAATAGCTATTCTTTGAGGCATCAAACAAGTATACTATTACCCCATTTAAGTGTTTTAAAGCCATTATTGCTTGAAGTTCTATAGGGTTTCTCTCCTCTAAAGGTCTATCTAATAAGCCCGGCGTGTCTATTGCTTGTATAGTTATGATAGGATTTATTGTTATATGACCTAATATTAGGTTCTTCGTTGTAAATGGATATGGAGCTATTTCTGGTTTAGCTGTTGATATTCTTTTAACGAGCGTTGATTTACCTACTTGGGGCATACCTGCAACAATTATTGTTGGCTTTTTCGGGTCAATACTTGGTATTCTCTTTAGTCTAGGTATGTTATTTGCTAGGAAGTCTATGTATCTTCTATTGCGTTTAAGTACACTCATAATTCTTCCTACTCCTTCTTTCCTAAATCTTCTAGCATCTCTTAATCGTGGAGCTGTCTTAACTAAAGCAATGTGTTCACCATAGATTTTGTCTATGATTTTTAACGCTCGGGCAAGTCTTACTATAGCTTGTTTGTATTTATCATAACCTATTAAAACATCGAGTAGGTCACGGTAAAATGGATGTACTCTATCCACAAATGGTAAGTTGAACACTATTTTCCTAATTTCTTCGGTGACAATATCATGTACTAATTGTAATTTCTTTATCTCGAGTTCTCGTGCTTTTTTCCTACTTCTGATTTTACCACGACTACCTTCCAATAGCTTCCTATATCTTGTGGTAACCTTTAATACTATTTCCTGGTACCTTGGTATTCTTGGTAGCTTTTCGTATGGTGAAGCCATTTTATACTAACCACGCTCAAAACTAGGTCTTTTGCTTAGGCGGTATATATACTACAGGTACTATTGATAAACCAACAGCATATTCTAGTTCAAGTTCGTTAGGGTTAATACTCTTATTTATTATTGCGTCAACAATCTTTGTTAAAGGATCTATGTAGTATAGGAATGGTGTTCCTTCACCACATTTTATTCTCCAATACCTCTTGGTATCCTTTTTAATTCTCTCTATTCTTTTTTCTAATATTTTCTTTACCTCGTTTATGTTAATATTGCTTTTTAGAATTGATTCTAAAACTCTTAGATTCTCATCTATATTTCTTTCGTAAAAATCCAATATGGTGTAATCAGCTATTCTCAAGTGTAGCTTCCATTGCTTTAAGTCCATCTTTTTATCCTTACATATTTTTACTACTTCTACTGCATTATCTTCTATACCAGCTTTGTAAGTATCTCCTACCAATATCATGGGTGATATATAGGTTGATGCAAATACTATTCCCTCAGCTAATAGTCCAGGTACGTAGTAGATTTTTGATATAATACTTGTTAACTTCCTTAGTATATCTATGGGGTACACTAGTTCACGAAATGGATTATCGTTCAGATAGTCCCTTAATACACTATAGTATTTCTGTATGGCTAGTGGAGTTAATCCTAGGTTCCGATACTTAAATCTCTGCACAAGCCAGACAAGACTGTCCCAAACACCTTCTTCATCTAAGTTGAATACAACTACTCCTCTTAGATTCTTAACTATTGCAGCATATCTTGCAAACAACACCACAACCTCTAATAATGTATCTCTACCTAATACCTAGGTTTAGGAAAGTATAACAAAAATATACCTAATTACTATATTGAGATACCGGAGAATACATGTGTTGTTTGGAAAATTTAATCCTTACAGAGAGTTATTAAAAGCTGGTGATAGAGTAGAGAAGGCCTATAACCTATTAGTAGGAGCATCTATACTTGAATCTCCCAACAGTATTAGTACTGAAGTAAAAGCCTTCATAGGTCCAATACTTAAGAGCCTATCAAATAGGCGTGATGTTAGTAAAATGATTGCAAGATTAAGGGCTATTGCCTTTAAAGAGTTAATGAAGAGTATTAGTATTATAGAGAAAATACTAAGAAGAAAGGATTATAGAGTTGATGTTGTTAAAGAAGACCTGGAAAGCATTCTCAATGAATTAAAGAAGCTTGTAGAATTAGGGTATGTTGATGGTGTAGAAGGTAAAATAAGGAGTATAGCGGATAGAATTCACCGTGTAGAAGACGTGTTGTGGAGGATGAATGAGTAATGGTTTTAGGTAAGAAGGAAGATGATGTTGAAAAAAAGATTACTAGCTGGCTTATAGAGGAGGGATTCCGTATAGCTAAGCTCGAGAAAGCACCTGGTCTTGAAGTTTCTTGGGGATATAATATATTTACACCACCTCCAACAGAAGTTAACGTTAAGATATTCCAGCCTAAGAGCTTTCCTTCACAAATAGTTCTCTTAATGGGTGTATCTTTCTCAAAACCTCATCAAGAAGAGCTCGTACGGCTATCGATTGATGAAAGAATAAAATTCATGTCAACTCTACTAATAGATCTAACTAAAATATGCCCTGTTTGTCGTATAGGTGTACAGCCAAACATGGCTACTCCGCAAGCAATAATCGTTACAAGAATTTTGATGAAAGATGAAGTAACTAAAAGCTTGGTATTAGATGAAATAACTAGGCTTGTTAACTGCTTTCTAGTAGTAAATGCTAGCCTATGGAAACGATTTCCACGTATAAAGGGTGCAGAAGTCCAGAAACAAGCTCCTCCAACGGTTATGTAATTTTGATCTTTTCTTCAAGTATTTTCTTCATACGTCTAGCGTTCTCAAGCATATCGTGGTTATTATTGAAGAACACATAGACAGCTTTGCCATCTAGCTCTATTATACGTTCAGCTACTTCATTTAATTCTTCATCAGTATAGTAATGTGCATACCAAAAACTTCTACCATGCATTCTAACATACACATAATTACTACTCTTAGCATAAAATATTACTTCGGGTGAGTCAACTGATACCACTGTTATACCTAATTTTGTAGCCCATTCAACCCATTTATTTTGGAACCACTCTTTATTTCTCCATTCTAGTGCGAATCGCTCTCTTAAGTTAGTATATTCTATGAACCGTTCTATTCGTTCTATCATTTTGGCTGTAGGTTTTATTCTTGGGGGTAGTTGAAATAAGTAGAAGTCTACATATATATCTAGTACTTTAAATAATTCATAAAATCTACTCCATGTTTTCATGGCTTTCTCATTGAATAAATATACATGGGTTATTAGTCTATTAACTTTAATGCTCCACCTTAATGGTTTATGCTTAGTCTTTCTAGCCCAGCTAATAACTTGATTAGGATAAGGAAATCGATAGAAACTTGCATTAAGTTCCACAGCATTTAGCTCACTATACTTTATAAACCATTCAAAACCATCAGGGTTCCAGTCATACATCCAGCCACTTGTACCAACATATACTTCCATAGTACTTAGACCTGTTTCATTTGTGTGTACTCTACAATAATATTTATTCCAGAATTATGTTATTTTTGGGGTAGGGATATTTAGTCTTGTGTAGACTAATAGGCTTTAAATTGTCAAGGAATATTGATGGGTTACATGAAATTCTTGGTCCACTAGTTAGCGTTTCTCGTTATGATCCGTTATTACCTGGTAAAGTTGTAGGAGGACATAGTGATGGCTGGGGGCTTAGTATATACGATCAAGGATTAGGCGGGGTACTATATTATAAGTCGGGTGAACCACTTTACTCTCAAATTAGAATTCTTGAAAGACTTATACGTTCACTTAGATGTCCATGTAAAGGTATAATTCATGTAAGGAAAGCTAGTAAGAGCGAACCTTTAGGATTACTATATGCTCACCCATTCATTAGTAATATAGATGATTCAATACTGGCTCTAGCTCACAATGGTGGTATAGATAAATATGTCGTAGCTGAAGAAATAGGATACAAAGGAGATTTAGATAAGGTATCTGATACATACATGTACTTCAAGTTACTGATTAGAGAATATGTTAAACACGGTAATATAGTCGAAGCCATAAGGAATACTATCAATGTATTACTTAGGAAAAAAGCTGTAAGAACATCGATTAACTCATTAATACTATTCATTAACAATTCAACAAGTAATGTATATATTATCGAAGATTGGGAGCATTTTAGCGGAGACAAAAGGAGGTATTATAGTATAGGATATCTATGTAAGGGAGACTTAGTTGTTGTTACAAGCAGTACTGTTTATGACTCATTATTAGATAAAGGGTTTAATACTTGTAAACCCAATATAATCGACGTAATTGAGGTAGAAGGACATATTGTGAAAATATCTATTCTATAGGGGCTCAGTCGGTGGACGTTTTCTTCATCCACATTTATACTCATTAAGTGTAAGTCCCCGCTGGGTTCATCACAGCTTTTCCAGAAGTTTACTATTTTTTCTAGGTTTATGTATTTGTATCTTATCCTTATCTATTATATGTATTACTTCGTAACCTTTTTCTACGAGAGTATCAGCTATGAATTTTCTATGACATTTAAACCACAATCTTTCACTACACATTATCGCAATAGGGCCAGGAGAATTACCTATTATTTCGATAAGTTTGTTTACTCCTCCTAAGTACTTTTCGGTTTTCATGTACTCTTCATAGCCGTCGTTACAATAGCCTCCTAAGTTTTCACCCATCCATATGTATTTGATACCTATCTTCTGAAGAGCTTGTTCTAATACCTCTTTATTAAAGTGGGGATAACGTGTTGATTTAGGGAATCTACGTACATCTACTAAGGTTTTTATCTTGTATTTTAATAGTATTTCTATGAATTCATTCATATTCCTATTACTGTGACCTATGGTAAATACCTTCTTATTGTTGATCACTTTTTGTGCCTCCTAATGAATAGGGATATCCTACTATAATCTTCTTCTCCATAGCCGTGATTTGCGGCTAGTCTAAATATTGTCGCAGCAGTTGATATCAATGGTACTGGTTGGTTCTTTTCCTCAGCTGTCTTTCTGGCGTACTCCAGGTCTTTAACCGCTAATGCTAGCCTAAAGCTTACAGGATAGCTTTCAGCTAATAGCCTTGAATAGTATTTCTCTATTATTGGTTTGAATATTGTTTTACTTAGTATTTCTTTAATTTTGATAGTATCAATATTCCATGCTTCAACTAAACCTAGCGTCTCTGATAGTAATTGTAGATTTGATATTAGTAGAGCATTGAATGCTAGCTTTAGGACCATTGCATCTCCTATATGATTAGATACATACACTATTTCTCCTAAGGCAGAAAGTACCTCTTTTATATTTTCAACTTGTTCTTGAGGTCCACTAACCATTATTATAAGTTCTCCTTTTCGGGCTACCTTAGGTCCTCCGAGTACTGGGGCTTCAATTAAGAAGGCCTTATGTTTACGTAAAACTGAAGCTAATTCAATGCTAAGCATAGGCGTAGTAGTTGAAGAGTTTATCAGTATGTAGTTAGGTCTTATTCCTTGTAGTATCCCATTGTTATCGTAAAAGACTTCTCTGAATGCTTTATCATCGGATATCATTACTATAGTAGTGTATGTGTTCTCTACTAGTTTTTTAGGGGTTTCTTCAACTGCTAGGTTATGTTCTTGGGCTATTTTCTCTGCCTTACTTTTAGTACGGTTCCATACACGGACCTTGAATCCTTTTTCAACTAGTCTTAACGCTATAGCTGTACCCATGTTGCCTAATCCTAGAACACCTACACGCATAATTTAATACCTTGATTTGAATAATTAAGGATGACCGCAAAATAGTTTTATCCTAATAGTATTCTTATCGTATCACGGGGTAGTCTATGTCAATGCTATCGTCTATTCTAAAGACAGAGAGCATTGCAGTAGTAGGTGCTACGCCTAAGGAAGGGAAGATTGGTAGGTTGGTAGTCGAGAATTTACTACGTGCTGGATTTAAGGGTAAGATATATCCTGTTAATCCGAGATATAATGAAATTCTAGGGTTAAAGACTTATCCTTCACTTCGAGATATACCAGGTAAGGTCGATTTAGTTGTTGTAGCTGTTCCAGCAGAAGCTGTACCTAGTGTTGTTGATGATGCAGTTGATAAAGGAGTAAACGCAATAGTAGTGTTATCAGCTGGTTTCTCAGAGGCTGGTAGGAAGGATTTGGAAGAGGAAATACTACGTCGTGCAAGAAGAGGAGGTGTAAGGATTATAGGACCTAATTGTGCTGGCATAAGTATACCTGGTATAGGACTCCACGCTAGCTTTGAAGAGGTATTTAGTCCTGGAAGTGTAGCATTACTTGGTCAAAGTGGTGCGTATCTTACCGCTTTAGCTGAAATACTATCACGGCGTGGTGTTGGTGTAAGCTTCTATGCTAGTCTAGGTAACCGTGTTGATGTAGGGGAAGAAGAGTTAATGAGCATATTACTAGAGCATGATGAAACAAAAGTAATAGCGTTATACATCGAGGGATTACGTGAAGGCCAAGGTTCAAAGTTATTAAAAATAGGGTCCAAAATCACATCGTATAAGCCAGTAATAGTCCATAAGGCTGGCTGGAGTAGCGCTGGTGCTAGAGCAGCATTATCTCACACAGGTAGCTTAGCAGGATCATATCATGTATATATGGCGGCTTTCAAACAAGCAGGTTTTATAATCGTAGATGACCTGGACATCATGGTTGATGTAGCTGAAGTACTGTCATGGAATAAATCATTACCTAATGGCATGCCAGTCATATTAACCAATAGCGGCGGTCATGGTGTTACAATAGCTGATCATCTAGAAGCTATGGGCATAAAAGTACCAGAGCTTCCATCCAAGCTTAAGGAAACCATAAGTAAGTTATTACCGCCTCACGCATCGTTATCTAATCCTATAGATATGTTGGCTGAAGGTACTCCTGAGAAATATGCTGAGATACTAGATATACTATTGAGTAGCAACGAGATAGGAGGCGTTATAGTTATACACAATCCTCCCCCCATGATAGATGCTGTTAAGGTGGCAGAGGCTATAGTTAAAGTTTGGGATGAACATAACCGTGATAAGCCGTTAGTAACATTCTTTGCCGGATTCAACATCTCTAGTGCAGTAAAATATCTGCGTGAGAGAAAAGTACCTGTAACCATGACGCATAGAGGGTGCGCTAAGGCTGTTAGCAGTTTATATGAGTATTCTAGAGTTATAAGAAAGAGGAGGATTGGGTAATGATGTTACCGCCAGTGTCGGAGCCTTAGCTTAAGGCTATGACGAAGCTTCGCCTCCTGAGCCCTCCTTTCCAGTCTTTATTCTAGATGTCAGCATCGCAGCGAATTCTTCTATTAAATCCATAGCGCTTTGAGTACATTGCTGTATGTCTTTCTGTATTCTCTCGGCAAGCTCTTTAGGTGCTATTGCAACATATACATATTTAGGCCTACCAGCGCCACTGGGAGGGAGCTTCCTACGTATAACAAAGCCTAAATCTACTAGCTTGGTTAAGCTCCTACTTATAGATGCACGACTAAGCTTCAATGACTTTACAAGGTTATCAACTGTTGTACCTTCTTCGCCATACTCAGCGACTTGACGTAGTACTTCTATGTCTGTTTCGCTTAGACCATAACAAAATGTTAAGATATCGTGAATTCCTATCTCTTTACCTGTGGGTAATCGTACTTTTCTTTCAAAGATCGACAAACCTTATCCCCATTATGTTATTACTAATAGATACTATGTTATGTTTAAATAAAAATATTTCGTTAATTCAAAAACATTTTGTGGACATATTACTTATTCTAATCTTATATGCCCTAGAGGACTTAAACCCTCTCATAGTTTAAGTAAATTTTACGGTGGCTTAACTAATGATATTGTTTGCGAGGAAACGTAGAAAGAAAGATGATGTACGTCGTATGTTACTGTCCACTGCTAGCAGTGCACGAACAGCAGCATTAAGGATAGAGAATATGGTCCATAAGCTTAAGATTCGAAGAGAGAAGCTATTTAAATTAGTAACAAATTATCTGTCGCAAGGTTACAAAGATGTTGCTGCGTTTTATAGTCGTGAAGTACTTCAAATAGATAGAATGATTGAGGAGCTAACTAAAATACAAGTAGCATTGGAAAGAGTTGCTATTAGGGCTGAAACTATTGCAACAACAGGTGTTGCTATCGGTTATGTATCTGAACTCAAGAAGGTTGTAAGAGAATTGAAGAAGAGTATTGGCGGTATAATACCTGAAGTATCTATAGCTTTAAGCGAAGTAGAAGAGAAGTTAGAGTCAGTGGTAGTAGAACTTAATGTACAAGTAAATAACACTTCCGGTTCCTTAGATACCATAGTTAATGGTGAAGCAGAAAAAATACTTAAGGAAGCTGAAGAAATAGCCCGTCTAAGACTAGAAGAGTCCATGTATAAAGGGACTTGACTTCCTTTATAATGTAATCTATTAGCTAACTTCTACGTAACCTTTTAATTACTAATAGTTATGCTATGTGAAGATATTTTGAGAAAAGCATATATTCTTAGGTTAATATACTGGTCTTAATGTTGAGGCGTATGTAAATGATATCTAAGCTCATTGTAGTTAAAAGAAATGGAAGCAAAGAGGAATTCATATATGAGAAACTAGTGGTAAGCTTACTTAAAGTTGGTATACCATTGGATTATGCTAGAATGGTTGCAAGACTAGTAGAATGTAGAATTATTGAACGTGGTGGTGAAGTAAGTACATCTGAAATAGCTAGATGGGTTTTAAACTTACTTAAAGGTATTGATGAAGGTTTTTACAAGAAGTGGGTTGAGGCATATAAACGTAATAAAGGTGTAGATTTAGAGAAGGAACTTGAAATGAAGCTCTACTATTATGAGGAGCCTATGATTACACCTTAATACTTACTTATGCACTCTTATTTGCTGGGATATGTTGATATGGTTACTGTCTCACCTCATCTAGTAAATAAGTATCTCGACAGATATAGTTTGTTAAGAAGAGCATGGAATATGCTTGAAGAGGACATAGAAGTCCAACAATTACTACGTATGAGTAATGTTATGGCTGTTACAAGACTTAGATATAATGATCATGGCCCAGTACATGCTAGAATTGTTGCTGGCTCAGCACTCGAAATATTCGACTTACTTGTTAAGGGCGGTGTTCAACCAACAACTATTAGGGATAATATTGTAACTAGTATTGAGGAATCCATGCTTATTGTTCTACTAGCTGCCTATCTACATGATATAGGCAACTCTATACATAGAGATGAACACGAGCTTCATGGGTATGTGTTAGCTAAAGATATACTTAATAGAATCTTACCCGAACTTATAGATAGTAGGCATAGAATGTATAGTATTAGGCAAGAAATATTGCATGTCATATACTCTACAGACTACAATGTTAGATGTCTAACTGTTGAAGCAGGAGTAGTCAAGATAGCTGATGGTACCGATATGGCTGAGGGTAGAGCACGTGTACCTTATAGGCTTGGTAAGATTGATATGCACTCTGTATCAGCTTTAAGCGTAAAAAGGGTCGATATAGAGAAGGGAGAAGCTAGACCAGTTAGAATAAATGTTTATATGACTGACAAGGCAGGGTTATTCCAGGTTCTTGAGGTTCTTATGCCCAAGATATATACCAGTAATATTGGCAAGTTTTTTGAAATAGCGGTATATGTTAATGAATCTGAATTAACAACATATACACCAGAGTAACCATTTTTATCTTTAACGACGTTTTAAATCTATGAGGTCTGAGTATGTCTAATCAAGTAAGAATAGAATTCAAGGATATCGTTAATGCTCTCAGCTCTCTCAAGGGGCTAAAAGTTATAGGTTTATTGGAAGGACCTCCAACACGTAGTTTCCCTTTAAAGGAATTTGTAGAAGAACTTGTACGTAAAAGAATTGTTGAAGTTGAAGGTTATAGGGATACAACTATTGTAGGCTTCAAGGTCTCCGAGAATATATGGATAATATTCCATTGTAAGAGTGGAGATATTCCAGATGACTTTGTTGTGGCATTAGAAGGAGCTGATTCCTGGAGTAAACTTAAGGTTGCTGCCGAGAAGCTCTCAAAGATTACTAAGATTACGTTCACTCATGCATTTTCAGCTATACTTCACGGAATTCAAGGCGTGTACATCGATAAAGGTGGAGATATCTATGTTGTTGATGTAGAGGAGGTAGCTGATGAAACTGTCAACTGGCTTCCCGAGTTCTTCCAAGTAGAGTAAGTTTATTCTTCTTCTCCGCCTTCCTCTGCTTGCATTATCTCTAATGCTACTTCATACCATTCCTCACGTTCCTGTTCGTATTCTTCTTTACTCCTAAGTCTTCTCTTAGGGGGTTCACTGATGAGGGAAGTTGTAAGAACCCTTGATTCAGCGCTAACACTGGCCTCCATCTTGTATTCTTTGGCTACATTAATAGAAGTTTCCATTTCAAATCCACATTTAGTACATTTAAGTATGGGTTTGCCATTCTTTTTTATAGGAACCATTAATCCACCACAATGCGGACAGAACTTCATTTGAACTACCTCAGGTCTACGAGACGTCTTTGGTTCTAGCGTTTTACGACCTATATTAACCTTACGCTGTTTTTAACTAATAATTAAAGTATTATTAAGTTAAGGTAGAAGTTGTTGAGTAGGGGTTAAACAGTACTTACTATTATTTTTCTATCCTTTTTTGAATACTTGCTATCATATCAAATATTTGATCTATTTTAGCTTCTATTACTCTTATTCTTACCTTTATGTCCTCTATTTCATGTTCTAATACATGTAATGAAGTAGCCATAGCTGTTAGTAATTCATCCATAGAATATCTATGGTGCTCATGGTGTTCTATATGTGCTTCTTGTGCTGAAACCTCAGCTATAACTCTATTCAAATCTTGCTCATCTCTAGGATGCTTCATTCTAAACTTACGTTTTTTCTCAGACACTAATATTCACCTGAACACTATAGCTTGCTAAGACTACAGGAGTATAAAGATGTTTTAGCTCTATAAAGTGAAACAAATATTAAATACTTCTAGTAAATTACCTTGTACTATAATTACTATAATTAAAATTAATTCAACTTAAACAACCACCCTATAGACACCATTACCACGTCTTTTCACATAACCTAGTTTCTCTAGTGCTACAAGGATTCTTCCAGCAGTTTTCGTTGAAACTCCCATCTCATAAGCTAGATCCTTAACTCTAATCCAATACCCCTTGTTCTTTAATCTTCTACCTAATCTATGGAGATCTATAGTTATTGTAAGATACCTATCTTTTCTCAAAAACGCCCCTAAGTACTCTCGTAGTCTTATATAACAGTCCCAGCTGAAACTATTCCAAATTGCGACTCAGCTGATTGGGGGTCTATCATCCCGTCAAGGTCAGCGGTAATACCATTCATCACTTCCAATACAAGTATATATGTTTGGACTAAATAAACCCTAGATATAACGATAATATAGAGGATTAAGTAGTTGAAGTATCATAGAATAATAGTAACAGAAGAATCAATGATAATAGCTGGACTTAAAGCTATAATAGACATAGTGGAATATATAGGAGAATTGGATGAAGTTTCTTGGATAGATGTGAGTATAAGGAATGAACAGAGTAAGATAGTATCCGTTGACGTTTATGTAGAAGCATATGAGGTTATAGACAAGGAACTTCTCAACAATCTTTATGTAAAATTACAAAATAAGCCACTAAAATATAGAATTGATATTAGATTAGTAGATAAGCAAGAACGAACAACTCTATTCTCAGAGAAAATCATGAACCTATACGACGAAATAATGAATTTATCGAGAAATATACTAGTAAAACTACTAAGACAATACTTGAATAGGAATCAAGAATATTTTGCAGCTATAGTAGGTGATGGTAAACTAATATTATTGGAAGGCGAAGAGCAAGAGGTTCATGTACCAATACCACAGTATTTAGAACCAATAGTAACAGCGCATACACATCCCTATAGCACATGTATTCCAAGTAAAAAAGATGTAGAATCATTTATAAGGCTATTAATGGATCAAGGCATAGGATCAATAATAGTATCACCTTTATGTACTATGTTATTATATCGAAGAGGACCATTTGTAGAAGAAGATTACGAAAGATTAGTAAGATTTTCAAAAGAGATAGGTAAGGCTAAAGATATAGTAAATGCTTTAAGAATAATTGGCGAGTATGCTAAGAAGCTTAGAAATGTAAAAATTATTACAATGTAGTCTGTATTAGTCTAAGGTGTAGTGACGTGTATAATAACGTAGAAGAAATCTACAACAACATCAAGGAATTACAGCAAATAGGAGAAGTAATAGCCGGA
>CAYUVB010000014.1:30342-36237 GCA_964448055.1 uncultured Desulfurococcales archaeon
AACATAATGGAACAAGGTGCATTAGCGATCATATTCTATGACCCATATCCTGGAAGAAAGAGAAAACTTGTAGCTTCGGGATCAGTAGATTATCACTATAGACCTGGAAAACCATTGAGAATACCAGTACTTCACGTAACTTTAGAAGAAGGTAAAGAGTTAATGAAAATAGCTGAAAATAAGCAACGCATACAATTAGAGGTAAAAACTAGAATAGTACATGACGCTCAAGGATACAATGTAATATCTACTATTCCAGGTAGATATGAAGATAAACAAATAATAGTATCAGCCCACCATGATCACTGGTTTACTGGGGCATCAGATAACCTAGTAGGAGTAGCAATAATCTTATATCTAGCAAAGGTTTTATCAAAGAAACACTATAATGCAACGATTAAGATCATATCATTTACAGCGGAAGAATCAGGAGCGCCAGCTTATACGCCATGGTACTGGGCTTATGGGTCAAGGAAATATGTCGAAGAGTTAGAACATCTAAATAAACTAGATGACATAATAGTAGTAGTAAATGTTGATGCCGTAGCAAGAACTCCTATAAGCATTAATGCCACTGGAATAGAGTTTCAAGCGCTCTTAGAAGTAATTGCCAAAAGCTTAAATATAGATTATAAGATGGGATATGATCACCCATATTGTGATTCATACAGTTTTAGTATGAAAGGAGTACCCTCAGTATGCATAAACTCTATAGATGCTATATCAGACATATACCATACAGATCTGGACACAGTAGAAGTAATCGAAAAGCGAATTATAGAGCAAACAATAAGCTTAGTACACAAAGCAATAGATTATATAGCCTCAAAAGAAGATCCATATAGTACACTAGGATACCTAACATACGCATATAGACTACATACTATACTTAGAGAAAAAACACCACCATCAGTACATATGCATTCCTATAGAATACTTGAGGAAACAAGAATAGCATTAAGGGAAAAAAGATTCAAAGACCTCTACATAGCCTTTAAAGAACTAAACAAAGAAATGATAAAACCAGTTTTCCGTGGAATATATGAAAAAGATGTAGGAGGATTCGAGACAGTACTACTGCCACAGTTAGAGATATTAGAAGATATAAAGGAAATAGATAAAGCAATAAAATTATTAAACGAAGACAAAATACCAGAAGCAATTAAAGCCTTAGATAAATTACCAAGAGCTAGAATAATACCAGGCATAGAGTATAAGATAAATCATACTAATATTAAAGAACTAGTAGAAATGCTGAAACACAACATTAACCTAAAACAGAACATCCTAATAATACTATTAGAAGAAAAAAGATCACTTTTAAGACTACTAGAGTACTACTATCACGAGCTAGTTATAAAGCTAGCAAGAATAGCTGATAAATTAATTGAATACAGAATTAAATTCAAGCAACAATGAGGTATTTCCATAAAATGAAAATACTAATAGTAACATCAAGGGCTGCTGAAGGAATAGTAAAGGAAGTATTGAGTAAGTTTAAAAAACAAAACATAAAAATCGAATTACTAGTAATAGATAAACCTCCTATAGCTGCAGCCTTTACAGCAGAAAAAATATTAGAAGAATTAAAGAAGAAAAGCAATGTAAAAACATATGACTATATAATTGTGCCAGGTTTAACGAGTGGTGATGTCTCAATAATAGAAGATACTATAGGTGTGAAAACAGTAAAAGGACCCATACATGCTGTAGATATACCATTAGCTGTAGATGCACTACTTAAGGGCTATAAACTTTCTCACATGGAACCTGCAGATAAAATCCTACTTCCCCGCTTTATTGATAAAATAAAGAATATGCTTAGGGAAATAGAAAGGAACACATATTTCGCTATAGAATTCAATGGATTAAAAATCCCATTAAGAGGTCCACCTATAAAACTCGTGGCAGAAGTACCATTTAAAACAAATAGTGAAGAAATCATAGAAATAGCACAAAGATACGTTGACGAAGGTGCTGATGTAATAATTTTAGGTACGAGTTATAACGATGGAAATATAATTGATTTATTAAGCATTCTCCTAAAGAAGCTAGATATTCCTATAGGCATAGATACGAATAGACCAAAAGAAATAATAAAAGCAATAGAGAAAGGTGCTTCAATAATATTCAGTTTAAACTCAGACCTAATAAGCAAATTAGCTGATTATGCTAAGGACGCCATATATGTGATAATACCTGATAGAGGATATGAGAACCCATGGGATATAGATGCAAGAATAATGAGCATAAAAGAAAACATAGAAAAGGCAATTAAACTAGGATATGATAAAGTAGTAGTGGATCCAGTATTAAATCCGATACCATTGGGTTTTACAGCAACAATATTATCCTATGTACGAATAGCTAACGAACTAAAGAATTCTCCAATAGTATTCTCGGCAAGTAATGTACTAGAAGGGTTAGAAGCAGATACAATAGGAGTATTAGGTTTACTTGCAGGAATAGCCATAGAGGTAGGTGCAAGCCTCTTCCATGTCGTAGAGGATACCGCATACGAATACATGAGTGTAGGAGAAGCAAAACTAGCATTAACTACAAACACAATAGCATATGCTATGAAAACTCATGTTAGAAACATAGGCTTAGATCTACTTGTGTTAAAGGATAGAGAATATATAAAGACAGAACCATTACCCTCGAAAAGAACTGTAATAGTAGAATCACGTAAAGATGAAAAAATAGTATTGGATCCCAAAGGATATTTTAAAATAAATGTTCTAAGAAATAAAGCAATAGAGTTAGCTTACTACAAGTATACTGAAGCTAGCGATAAAGCAGAGGTAAAATTCGTAGGAACCCAAGCATTATCCATAGGTAGAGCTATGCTTAACAACATACAAGGTCTTAAACCCGATCATATACTCTACCTAGGCTATGAGCTTGCAAAAGCTGAAATAGCATTAAAATTAAGTAAGAATTATATACAGGATAGGGAGCTATTTCAAACAATAAAAGATAAACTCAAGCTGGTAGAAGAAATTGAGAATAAAGGTAAGAATACCTAAGATACACATAATTAACTATTACAAGAAAAATAATACACATATAGCATTAGGTCTCGTAGAGGACAGAGATATAGCAGAAATAGAATGGTCCAAAGAAGAAGACAAATGCTTTGGAAACAAAAATCTATGTGATAAAGTATACGATATCATAGGGAATGGATTACTAAAAATAACATTACTAGAGGAAAAAATCGCACATGTAGATGAAAGAGCAATAATTCTTACATCACTAATCATGAGAAATGTAATAAACAAAGGAACATTCACATTAACAGACATACTTAGGCATAAACATACTACCAATGCATTAGACCCAGCAATTGTATGTTTAATAGGATTTGGAGGAATAGTATTGTCTATATGGAAAGACCCTACAAATCCTGTATGCTTAAGAATGCCTGTTAATGATAAATATGTAGTAAATATTGAAGAACTAGAAAAAATAGATAAGTATACGAGTTCAGAAATAGTTAAATTAATCGAAAAATTATGGAGTGATAGTACTGGAAAAGAACTAGTAATTACGTGGATCTCAGGTACGAGAAAACTTGGATTAGTAAAAGCCAAAGACAAGCCAGTAGAAGCTAGTAATATAAGGACGGTGGGCATTATAATAGAAGTTAAACCTTAAACTTAATGGATGAGTGTTCCTAAGTAAGTCTTCAACTATGTCCATAGAGAATTAATTCAGTAATTCATCACCAGAGATAATGTGTTCCTTTAAAACCTTACCATTAACTACATTAACACCCTCTAATCTAAGAAGTTTCTCCTTAACTACCTTTCCGCCTCGCGAATAACCTCCTAAGGAACCATTACTCATCACAACCCTATGACAAGGTATTATTATAGGTTTATCATTTAAAGCCATGAATCTTGCTACAAGTCTAGGATGTATACCTAATAAACTTGCTATTGCTTTATAACTAATAACCTTACCCATAGGTACAAGACTTACAAGTGCGTATACTATTTCCTTCAAGTCCTCAGTTGATGCTCTCCTAACAACAATTCTCTCATCATTCTTAATTTCTATGACAAACACTACTACCCTCCCTATGTAATTCAAGTAATGCTCATAAACGTGGAGGCAGTTAAACATAACTGGTAGTATAGTATTGAATAGGAGTACCCATTTAATATTTGGTGTCTCTACATCATTAGTGATAATGAATCCCTATACGGTACCATCTATACTATCAGTTGTTATCGGAGGAATTATTGGTAGTATCTTACCGGATTTTGACCTACGTATAAAACATAGAATGATTATGCATAACTTATTTACATTGCTCATAGCATCTACCATAATATACGTGTTATTGTATATGACTAGGATATTATCCTCATATTCTCTGCTTGTTTCTATATCCTTCGCATTATCCTTTGCATCACATATACTACTAGACATGTTTACAAAAGCTGGTGTAGCAATACTCTATCCTTTCAGTAATAAAAGATTTAAAATACTTAAGCTTAAATCATCATCTCCATTAGCAAATGCTCTATTCACTACCATAGGATTAATACTAATGGTATATTGGGCTTACAGCAATAGTTTAGTTTACTTTAAACCGTTATGGCTACAACAGCCCTAATCCAATAGCTACAACACCATATTGTTTCTCCATACCGCGATCATAGTATTTATAGTAAATATTTAGTCCTTCATTTATACTTTTAATTCCAGGTAAAA
Organism: uncultured Desulfurococcales archaeon; assembly: GCA_964448055.1. Taxonomy (GTDB): domain Archaea; phylum Thermoproteota; class Thermoprotei_A; order Sulfolobales; family WANQ01; genus WANQ01. The sequence continues at coordinate 35,068 of CAYUVB010000014.1, forward strand.
CCCTATTCAATCCTTCAGCTTCAAGCATTTCCCCAAAATCATTGTATAGATGAATGTACTTAACATAAACATAAGTTTCAGCATTATTATCGTTGCTTCGAAGGATTATGCAATCTCCAGGTAAAATCCTTCTTCTCTTCTCATCATATATTCTACCTTCAACTACTTTAATCCCCTTTACTATACTTTCAAGCCATATGGGTTCAACGTGCATTATGTGCATGTTAACGTTAAGTCTACAACTCCATAAAACACCGTTGATACCAGCGATAATGAGTTGTGGATAAATATATGATTCTAGTACATCAATAGGTATACTTGAATCACCTACACGTATATACCTACTTGTTATGATTACCTTATCGAAGTCTTTGCAATTAAATTGTACTACATATTCATCTTTTTTACAATATGGTAAAACATCTATTTTATCTAATGGTGGCATTACTTTATAATTATCCCCTATAACCACAGCCCTACCTTGACAATATAGTAATATGGACCTATTACCTAAACCAGCAATAATCAATTTTCTACACCTTACCTAGTCAATTACCCTTCATAACAGTTATAATTTTAGAGATATAAGCGACTCTATATTATTACCTAGTGTGGTTAATGAGGTACCGCTGTCCCCAACTGGAACCCCATGAACAAGGGGTGATGATAGAGCCTTCCCCTTTACCGATAATACTATTATCTTCTTAATAACGAATTCTCCAGTGGGGTCTGGAATGCCCGTTTATTATGAGGAAATAAGTGTATCAACAACTTCTAGATTCGAATTAATAGACATAACAAGCAAAGTTGAGGAGATAGTTAGGAGAAGTAATATTAAGAATGGTATATGCATGATTTTTGCACCACATGCTACAGCAGCAATAATAGCTAATGAACACGAATACGGTCTATTACAAGACATGGTGAAACTTATAAAGGAGTTGTTCAAGCCGGATGCTGGCTGGCTTCATAATAGGATAGATGACAATGCTCACGCGCATTTGGGATCAGCTATTATAGGTGCAAGTAGGTCTTTCCCTGTAATTAATGGCAGACTTATGAGAGGTACCTGGCAAAATATATTTTTAGTTGAAATGGATGGTCCACGTAAGGTCAGGAGAGTTATAGTAATGGTTGTTGGTGAGTAGTTTAAAATCACTATAGCTATAC
>CAYUVB010000015.1:0-22200 GCA_964448055.1 uncultured Desulfurococcales archaeon
CAGCTTCAGCTATGCGAGGACTTTCAACCCCATATATCCAAGAACACTCAGTACAGCATATGGGAGTAACTCATGAGTTGTACTGAGTGTTCTTGGATATAAGCCTTAACTATTTAACTTACTTCACGTAATTAGGGAAAAGTTCGTATAGGGATTCTTGTTGTGTTATCTAATACTTTCGTCAATATTTAGTAATCATGGAGAATTTTTAGGTGCATGGTGGGGCCGCCGGGATTTGAACCCGGGACCACCAGCGCTCCGGGGACCCCAGCTTGGCCTCGGGGATTCCTCCCCAGGCTGGCATCCTACCAAGCTAGACGACGGCCCCATACGCCTGGAGACATATTGTAGTAAGTGGTTTATGGGTTTTTATCCTAATCCCTAGTATTACTGTATTATTTGTAGTGGAGAAACTACTCTGGAATACCATTGTTAGGTTAGCCTAAACTCATTTCACTGATTTAAGGCCACTAATGTGGGATCCAAGAGTATTACTTCGGTACTACTACCCCTAGTATTTACCTGTATCCTACATGGATATTACTATCCAGGCGTGCATTTATGCCAGTAGTTTACCGTTGCAAACGTTGTGGCACAGTACTCCATGTATTCTTTAAGGTAGGCCAAGACTATTACGGTATACCAACACCAAGTGAAGTAATAAGCTTGTTCGGTGGTGTATGTCCTAAATGTGGTACTAGATTACGTGTTCCCTCCTTACAAGATATAAGGATAGTACATTTAGCATCGGCTGTAAAGCTAAGAATAGAGGAGATGTTAGCTAGAGCAAAAGAACATATAGAAGAACACGTACCAACTGTGACGTCAATACCAGTAACAAGCGCTACGGAATCTGTATCAGCCTAATTTTTGGAGAATTTTTTGAACGTATTTGTATTCTTTTCCTTTATTCTTGTATTCTTTTAAAATCAATGTTAATTCATTAATAGCTTCATCATCTAGGCCTAGAATAGATCTGATAGCTAATGTAAGCTTGTTTTTCCGTATCAGTAAACCTGAAACTATGCTGGTAACATTTGCGGTTTTTCTTTTAGTACTTGCTGACTCATAGTCTACTATGAATACCCCTCTTGGTGATATTAGTATATGTTTATACGGTCTAGATAATTCTCCGTGATCAATTCCATGAATATCCAGTAAATATGCTTTATATATGGCCGCTCTAAGCCACGTCTTAAGTACATTTGTGTAGATAAAATAATCATTAAAGGAGTTAGTAGTACTTGTCATTATATATGCTAATGGGGCTCCATCAATAAACTCTAAAACTAATATTTCATCATTACATGTATAAATCCTAGGTGATACACCTAGTTTAGAAGCCATTAACGTGATATTGCATTCATGTCTAAGGCTATTTCTCCTTGAATCTCTACGTAGCAACTTTAATGCTACTATCTCGTCTTTGTCTGTTAACGCTAACACTATAATACTTGAGTACCCAATATCAATAACACGTAGCTTTCCAACGATCTTCGAGCCATAATTAACTATCCTGTTTATCCCATGTTTCTCTAAAAACGATATCCTACGTCTACAACACTCTGAATCAGCTTTAGGATAACATAGTATATTACATAATTGTTCATTTACTTCGATATTAATGAGATCATCCATATAGGTTTCTTTAAAGCAAACTCTATAATCCATAATCTTAAACCCTTGTGTTTCATTATTCTATTTCCTAATTCACGTAAATCTGTGATGTGTATGTTACTCTTACTTAAATGAGGTGTAATTACTATTTCATGGATTCTATCTTTAATTAAGCTTATTATGTCCTCATATCTACGCTTTCTAAGCACTAGTAATCTTCCTTCATTATTTATCCATGGACCATATACTTCCTTAGAATATAAGTATTTTTCTAGAAAATCGTTAGCATTCTCAACAGTTACGGGAGGTCCTACATGTACTTCATAAGGTGGTAGCTCCTTTTGTTCCACTTCAATTAATATTAGTGCTGTTCTTTCTTCATCACTCCATATACCTACATCAATAACCTTAAATCCCCATTGTGAAGCTATACTTACTAATCTACGTGCTATTCGTTTTAATTCTCCCCACAATATATCCGGCGATAGGTTTAGTCCTGCTATCTCAAATATTATACAACATACACCAGTGTCTCTACTAGCAATAATGGATAGTGGATCTACGTCAACTTTAATGTTAGGAAAGAAGAATGCTAGATCGGGTTTACGGATATATAATCGAGAAGCTATAATAAAGGTTGAAAGGGACTTCATTGATACGGCTGCAGCTGCATTACGTTTGGGATCAACAGGATCAGGCACAATTAGTTTCTGGTTTCTGAACTTGGTCTTGAGCAATTTTTTATCAAGAGGGGTTCCTTTGACTTGAACTACTTGGGGTATCTTCCACTTAGAAGCATTTTGAAGTACTTCGTGGAATCCTCCATATTCTATTACCAAGAGCTCACATAAATAACCTGAAAAACCTTCAACCTTTATTTCGGCTCCATAAACACCTATGCCTTTCATAAACTTCTTCAAAAGCCTTACATCATCTCGTCTATCTTGTGGGAGATTACGTAATACGTACTCTGTATGGAAAGGAGTTCTATCGACAGCTGTTTTTATCTTAGAGGGATCTCTTATTTTTAAAGCTGGTACGAGATCTACTTCAACATTATCAACGATTAAATTCACGTATGGGTGTTCTGCATACCTTATCCTATAATTGAGATCTTTAACAGCATCCACAAGTAGCTGGAATCCTTCAGTTTTAACCCATTCAACTCCATACTCTTCTGGGAAGAGTACAAATATATCTAGATCTAATTCACCGGAAAGCCATGTATCTTTGGCAAATGATCCTTGAAGGCTAGGTTCTCCTTCCACACCTTTTTCTTTGAGTACGCGTTCTACTCTATCTCTTATTAACTCATATATTTGTTTGCCTTTTTCGTATTCTTCTTTCTTAGGCTTAATTCTCCTAAGGACTTCTCTTTCTACGTCATTGTATCTATGTAGTATTTCCATCAAGGTTCCTCAGCTTTGACTTCTCTAAGAGTCTTGTATATTGGACCTCTAGGGGTAAGTATACTTTGCTTCAATCTAACGTATCGTACAACCATCTCTCCAGCATCGAATTCCTTAAAGTTTTCAATAACTTTTATCAATGCTTCTCTTTTCCTTCCGCTTCGAACCCTTGCAACAGTTATGTGGGCAACAAATTCTTCTCTTTCAGGTTTAAAACCTAGGGCCTTTAATCCCTTCTCTATCTCATCATGAATTCTTTTTAGCTCTTCATAACCTTTTTCAACTCCAACCCAAATAACTCTAGGACGGGATATGTTGGGAAAACATCCTACACCCTTAACATGAATTTTAAAAGGCTTAAACTTAACACTCTTCATGATATTGTATATATCATCCACCATAGTAACAGGTATATTGCCTAAGAACCTTATTGTTATATGGAGATTTTCTTCCTCAACAGGTTTTAAATCTGCACCAGTCGCTACTAATGCATCTCTAAGACTTACTATATTTTTCGAGACACTCGGATCATCTATGTCAACAGCTATGAAAGCTCTTATAACTTCTACCATGGATTCCTAGCCCCTTTCTTTTACGTAGGGTTAAGCCTTTAAATACTAATCTTCTTTATGTTTTAGAAGGATTCCTAGAGGTTAGCTAAAGTCTTGAAGCAAAGAAAGATTATTTGTATAACAGGAATGCCAGGATCTGGTAAAAGTATTGTAGCACAAACAGCCCGTAACAAAGGTATACCAGTTTTAGTCATGGGTGATATTATCAGAGAGGAAGCTTCCCGTAGAGGACTTCCTCATAGACCAGAAATACTTAATAGAATAGCGAAAGAGCTTAGAGAAAAAGAAGGTTTAGATGCTGTTGCAAAGAGAATAGCAAATAAAATAGCAGACATTAGTAGCCATGTAGTCGTGGTCGATGGTGTAAGAAGCCTTCATGAGATTAATGTATTCAAAAAATATGGTGAGGTAGTAATAGTAGCTGTACATGCCTCACCTAAGACAAGGTTTAAAAGACTCATAAGGAGAGGTAGACCTGGCGATCCACAAACATGGGAAGAATTCTTTGAGAGGGATTTAACAGAGTTAGGATTTGGTATAGGCAATGTTATAGCTTTAGCAGATTATATGATCGTAAATGAAGGTGATGTAAAGGAGACAATAAACTTAGCAGAAAAAATACTTGAGGAGGTACTTAGAGATGGTTAAAATAAGAGTTGAGGTAGAGGTAAGACCTACTGAGGATTTAGAGAAGGTAAGAAGGGCTCTGCTAAATGTCTTTGAACCAGGTAAGATTGAGGTTATAGAAAGAGATAAGGGATATAGGCTTCTCGTTGGTGAGAGTAATAGCTACCGTAGCTTATTAAAAATACATGAATTAATTAGAAGGGAAAGAATAATGGATGCAGCACGTAGTATGCTTAGGAAGGGTGTTATAGGTAATATGCTAATATTTAAGGTAAATAAGCAAGCAGCATATCAGGGAAGGTTATCATTTGTTGAGACAGACTCAGAATCACCTATGGGCGCTATAACATTTATTATAGAAACGGATAATCCGTATGAAGTAATTGATTGGCTTGCACCTAAGACCTCTATGGGCAAGCCATTATGGGAAAGAGAGATGCCTAAAGATTAGGGAGGTCTATCTAGCCTACGGGTATAATCATGTAGTCTTCTGCTACAATAACATTGTTATGATATCTTTTAGCATCAGCTAATAGTATAGATGTATCTTTACCATATCTAGCACTAATATGAGTTAATACTAAGGTTTTAGCTTTTGCCAGCTTTGCTATTCTACCAGCGTCACCAGCAGTAGAATGCCCTTCTTCATGTGCTTCTTCTAAATAATTATCATCAAATGTAGAATCATGTATTAGTACATCTGCATTTAGTGAATTATCCACAACGCTAAGTGTTGGTTTGGTATCACCAGTATACACTATTTTTAACCCTTTAGCTTTTATAAGATAGTCTTCTCTACGTATTATTTTACCAGCAAAGTATATCTTCTCTTGTTTCTTCAATAATCCCCATAATCTTCTAGGAATACCCTCGTTTGTTAATCGTTTAGTATCAAGTACGTACTTCTCCTTTTCCTCAAATACATAGCCATAGCTAGGTATGCCATGGTCAACTGGAAATCTACGTACTATGTAATTTCCGCTATCGAAGACCTCTTGATCTTCAATTACTATGATATTGAATTGTGGTTTATGATATGTTGCTCTAATAGCTGACTTTATGTAATCACTTATACCTGGAGGACCATATATTATCAAGTTCTCACTTCTATTGTACATAGCCATTGTCTGGAGTAAGCCGGGTAGACCAAATATGTGATCACCATGCATATGTGTTATGAATATAGCCTTGATTTTTACTGGGCTTAATCCCATTTTAATTAACTTATACTGTGTACCTTCGCCTACATCAAATAATAGAATGTCTGATAGATACTTTAAAGCTATAGCGGGAAGTCCTCTATCCTTAGTAGGTACAGCTGCACTAGTACCGAGCATGTGTATTAGCAATTTCAAGGTTTACGCGTCACCCATAATATCCTTGTAAGACTCCCATGTACTCTCATGTAGTGTTTTTCAACCAGGTATAAACCTGTATCTCTTAATATATCGGTTGCATCTAGGTAATGTGGTGTTGCAAAGACTATGTAGCCTCCATGCATCAAAACATCTACTGCATTAGCTAAGAAATCCTCAATTATATTGTATATGTCACGTCCCATAGTTGATGTAGATCTACCATAAGGGGGATCAGTACCGATGGCGCCTATGCTATGAGGTATTAGGGGAATTGTAGTTGCATCACCATGTATTAACTCGTAGTTCTTAAATCCATAGTACTCTATATTTACTCGTGCTCCTTCTATCATATCTTTATTTAAGTCTATGCCTATAACATTGTAGCCCATGAAGAGAGCTTCTATAAGGAATCCCCCAGTACCACAGAAAGGATCTAAATACAATTTGTCACGTCGTGGTCTAGAAAGGTTTACGAATACTCTTGAAAGCTCGACACTTAAGGCACCAGGTCTAAAAAATGGTCTAGAAGCAGGTCTACGTTTATAAAATGCTTTTGTATCAATGGTTCCTAAGACTAATCCTAATACAAGTACTCCATTGGTAGCTATTACTCTTACTATAACCTTAGGACTAGACAAGTCTACTTTTACATTACATTCTCTTATTATCTTAGTAGCTATTAAATCGATAATCCTTCTTTCATCTATATTCTTGCCATGTGCCTTAAACCTTCTGAACCTTATAGCAAATCTCTCCTTAACGACGTCACATATATCGACGTCCTTAATCGCTTTATGAAGTTCTTCTAAATCGTTAGTTAATGTAAGTATATGTAATCCTACTTCTCTAATCATTCCAGCTCTTGAAATAATACATTTAGTTATTCCAGGGGTACTCCTAAACAATACTAAGTTATCAAAACTTATATCGTATATGAATGGCTTATTTTCGGACTCTAGTATAGCCTTTAATTCAGCTAACGGAAGGGTAACATGTTCTCCGGAAAGTATTGCGTAGTACTTATACAATTTCAATTCTTCATACAACCTTAATATTCTACCTAGTTTCATATAGTTCCTTAATAGTTTTGGCAATGTATGGTGCTATCGATACCGTTTTAACCTCCTTAGGAACGGGTACCGTGTTTGTAGCAATGATCTCTTTAATTCCGGAATTCTTGAGCAAATCTAAAGCATTATTAACTAGTAGTGCATGAGCGCATGCAGCGTATACGTTTAATGCACCATTCTCTAGAGCTTTTCTTGCAGCAAGAGCCATAGTTTTACCAGTACTTACTATATCATCAACTATGACCACATTCTTTCCTTTAACATCTATACTTTTTGGTTTAACGCTTATCTCACCCGTTACTCTATCACGGAATTTCTCTAGATAATCACATTCTCCATTTACTAGTTCAGCAAAAATCTTAGCGCGTTTTAATGCTCCTTTATCTGGTGCTAATATTAGTAAGTCACTCATATTCTTGAAATACTCGGCTAAAGCGTAGACTGACGGTATATTAATTGCTCTGCCTCTGAAGAACTTTAACGATTCTTCCTTGTGTATTTCAACAACTATTAGGTCATCGGCACCATTAGCTCTAATAGTCTGAAGAATAGTTTTAATACTTATACCTTCACCTTCACGGAATCTCTTATCCTGCCTTGCGTATGCTAAGTATGGTATTACGACAGTAATCCTTCGAGCTCCTAAGTCTCTTAATGCATCAATGGCTATTAATAACTCAATTAAATGTTTATCTTGAGGCTTATAAGTCGATTGTACAACTATAACATCTTCACCGCTAACATCTACTGGTATTCTTATATATGATTCACCATCTGGGAACAACTTATGTTCTACAACAACATGCCTAGCCCCTAGAATTGCTGCTAGCTCTTGATCTATACCATTAGTAGCCGTTACACCCAACACGATCATGTGATGTATTCACCAGGATAACATAGTACCCGATTGGTGTTATATACAGTTTTACCCTAAGACTTATCTAACTGTTAAGTGAGGTAAACAAGTAACAATGAATACTGCCTTCTCATGTGACAGATGTGTTCTTCGATGCACGGGATCACCTATAGGAATAACTGGTAGATGTGGAGTAGTAGAAGTATATAGTGATAGGACTAAGGATAAATATCCCTGGATGATAGCTGATGTAAGCGTATCAGTCATAGAAAAGATACCATTATATCACTACAAACCCGGCTCATGGGTTATTAACTTATGGGTACCGGGGTGCCCATATAATTGTAGACAATGTCCTTGGAATGCAAGTACTATGGGAGAAGATGTTGGTAAGCTCTACGAATTATCCAAGATTACATTAAGTGACCTAATGGATTATATGGAATCAGCTAAAGTAGATTTAATAAATATCACTGGTGGCGAGCCATTGATACTAAATTGGATCTATGAATTAATTAAACAATTACACAAAAATAATATTGACGTCACATTGAAGTCGACGTTAACCGTACCAGAAAGTTCACTAAAACGTTTACACAATATAGGAGCAATATTAGTTGATATTCCTCTTCTTTCGGGTTTTACACCGAACATCAAATACATAGTTAGGAGAACAAGGTATTTGCAAAAAAGAAGTATACATGTAGAGGTACAGTTGAGTATAGGTACCAATGTAGCATACATCCTTAAAAGCATAGATGAATATCTGCAAGAACTAGATCGTGAAACGCCAATACATATAGCCTTTACAGAACCTTTACCTGAAAAAACTATGATGAAAATAATAGAGTATGTTCATATGGATGGATTTGTGTACGTATATGTTAAGGATGATCCTAGCGGCGAATACTCAACAACATATTGCCCAAGCTGTGGAAAACCTGTAGTATTAAGAGACATTTATGGTGTTAGAAAGATTATCTTAAAGAACAATAAGTGTCCTAGCTGTGGTATACCAATAAAGATTATAGGTGCAGAACACTATAGGAAACAGAGAGAAATCTCAAGATTATTTGCTACTGGAGATAGGATATGGAAAATAAGATGAAGATCTTAAATAGACGTAGTACTAGAGAAGCAAGGTTTTGGACCAGAATTAAAGAGGATGGTACAGTAAAATGTAACTTATGTCATAGAAGGTGTATTATAAAGCCCGGAAAATATGGTGTATGCGGAGTCCGAATTAATATTGATGGTAAGCTATACACATTAGTATACGGACTGCTTACGGCCGTAAATGTTGATCCTATAGAAAAGAAACCGTTAATGCACTTCTATCCAGGATCATCAGTTCTCTCTATTTCAACAACGGGATGCAACTTTTTCTGCCAATTCTGTCAAAACTGGACTATAAGTCAGCTACGTCATGATGAAATATATGGTCAATATGCTACCCCGGAAGAAGTTGTAAGATGGGCCTTAAACTATGGTGCAGATGGTATAAGTTATACGTACAATGAGCCAACGATATTCTACGAGTTTATGTACGATGTAGCTGAGTTAGCTAAAAAACATGGTTTATTCAATACTATGGTTACAAATGGATACATGACCCCAGAGGCGGTAGATGAAATAGGCTCCTTCATGGATGCGGCAACAGTCGACTTCAAAGGTGCTGGTAATAAGGAGTTTTACCGTAGATACATCCATGTACCTGAGCCAGAACGTATATTTGAAACCTTACTAGCAATGAAAGAAAAAGGTTGGTGGATAGAGATAACAAATCTTGTAGTACCAAGGTACGGTGATAAAGAGGAGGATATACGTAGGTTAGCGAAATGGATAGTGGAAAATCTAGGGCCCGAAACACCATTTCATCTATTAAGATTTCATCCAGAATACAGAATGATGGACGTACCACCAACACCTATAGAAACGTTAGAGAAATTAGCGAAAATAGCAGAGGATGAGGGATTGAAACATGTATATATAGGTAATGTACCTGGCCATCCCAAAGAACATACATATTGTCCTCAATGTGGCTTTCTTGTAATTAAAAGATACGGATTTTTCATCGAGGAATACAATTTGACCGAAGACGGCAAATGTCCTAAATGTGGATATAAATTAAACATTAAGGGAGAACTACGTAGAAGACCTAGAACCTATTGGTTATCTATGATATAAAGCGAGCCGTGGGGTTCAGTCCAAGCCGGCTCATCACATTAATTAATATGTTTCAGGGCCTAGCCTTTTCTTCACAACCCTCCTAATCCAAATAAGCAAACAACGGTGTATTAAGCTATGCCCTACTTCATCATAATAGTTGGTCCAGCTGGTTCCGGAAAATCTTATCTCACAGCAGCCCTGAGCGAATGGATGGAAGATCAACAACTAGGTGTAGCTAGAATAAATCTTGATCCAGCAGCTGAATGGCTCCCTTATTCTCCTGATATAGACGTCAGAGAATATGTTGATGCAAGAAAGGTAATGAAAGAGTACAATTTAGGACCTAATGGTGCTCTAATAGCATCTGTGGATATGTTAGTGAATTACTCAGATAATATACGAGAGGAAGTAGAAGCTATAAAGCCGAACTATATAATAGTAGATTCGCCAGGTCAATTAGAACTATTTGCATTCCGCTCATCAGGTCCAGCAGTATTGGAAACCATTATTGGGAGTGATAAATCAGTAACATTATTTCTAGTGGATGCATCGTTTGCATCAACACCATCAACATATGCTTCAATGTTAATGTTATCAGCCTCCGTTTATATGAGGTTAAAGAAGCCGCAGATACTAGTTTTAACAAAAATAGATCTAGTTCCACGAAGTCATGTAGAGAAACTGGTAACTTGGAGCGAAAACATGTTTGAGTTTCAGGAAGCGTTAATAAGTGAAGCTAGACATGATATACAAGTGTCAATGCTTGCACAAAATCTGGCTGAGATGTTAAATAACTTAGGGCTTTCTTGGTCACCCATACCAACATCAAGTCGAACGGGTGAGGGATTGGATAACTTGTATGCAGAAGTACAAAGAATACTAACTGGTGGCGAGGATTTCCTAACAGAAGAACCATCTGGAAGATTATGAAGCGGTCATGAGGAACTTTAATTATCAAAGTGATAGGTTTAGGTAAAGTAAACAATAACGCTCAAATATCAGTACGCACCCATAATGCGCGGGGAATAAACACTTTAGAATTCAAGGGTGTAGTCCTTGGAAGAAGTTAAAAAGATAATAAATAGAGCCTTAGAAGAAGGTAGATCGAAATTACTAGAACATGAAGCATACCGCGTACTAGAATTATATGGTCTACCATCACCAAAGTATGGTCTTGCAACAAGTGTTGAAGAAGCAGTTGAAATAGCAGATAAGATAGGTTATCCTGTAGTCCTCAAGATAGTATCACCAGATATAGTTCATAAAAGCGATGTAGGAGGAGTAATTCTAAACTTAAACAAACCTGAAGAGGTAAGGGAAGCCTTTAAGAGAATTATGAGTAATGTTAAGGAAAAAGCACCTAATGCCAGAATAACTGGTGTCCTCGTACAAGAAATGATACCTCAAGATTTAGAAGTAATAGTAGGTGCTACAAGAGATCCAATATTCGGCCCAGTAGTAATGTTTGGTCTTGGAGGAGTATTCGTAGAAGTCTTAAGGGATGTATCATTTAGAGTAGTACCCATAACAGAGAAAGATGCTGAAGAAATGTTAGTAGAGATTAAAGCAAGAAAGATCCTAGAGGGATATCGTCATATAAAACCACGTGATAAAAAAGCAATAATCAATATCATCCTAGGCGTCTCAAAGATAATGGAGGAAAACCCAGAGATATCAGAGCTTGATCTAAACCCCATAATGGTATTCCCTGAGGGACAAGGAGCGAAAATAGCCGATGTAAGAATAATAGTGAAGAAACAAGAGCTGCATCACTAATTTCATAAACTATTTTCTGTATTATTCTTTCACTTAAACATAAATATCAGTAGAAGTAGAGAACAGGGTAGTAGGTACATATAGGCCTTAACCATAGCATCAAGAGGGTAAATATTTGGCATTAAACGATGAGAAGCTAACAAAACTATTAGAAGAAATAGACTCCTTAAGAGAAAGAATAAGAGAAGTAAAGGAGAAGAGGCTACAGTTAATAGAGAATATTAGAGATCTTAAAGCAAGAAAGAGAGAACTAATAGAGCGTAGAAGAACCTTAATTGATGAGGCTAAAAGATTAAGAGAAGAACGTAAGAACCTAATTGAAGAGATACGTAATTTAAGATCTAAACGCAGGGAACTCAGAGAAAGATTAAAAGAAATACTCAAGGACTTAAGTGAAAAAAGAAAGCTCTTAAACCAATACCAATCTCGTGTAAAAGCCCCAATACATGTTATACAACGTAGACTGCAACAGCTTGAATGGAAGCAAATGACGAGTGTCTTACCATTAGAAGTAGAAAAAGAAATTATTCAGGAGATTGCTAGGTTAGAAGAATTATTAGAACAAGCATACAGAGCTAAACAAATTAAGAAAGAAGTGTATGAATCCAAAGCAGAGCTTATGAAACTTAGACTAGAACTCAGTGAGCTAACATCTAAAATAAACGAAACAAGCAATAAAATTACAAGTATTGATTCAAGAATAAGCGAGTTAAGTAAAGAAATAGAGGAATTATCATCAAAGATAGGTGGAATAAATGAACAAATACAGAAATTCTCAGAAGAAATAGAGAAGATGACTAATTATTTACAAGAACTTTATGCACAATTGAGAGATAAAAGAGAACAATATGTTAATGCACTCAAGGAGAAACAAAAGGAAGAAATAATGCGTAGACTTGAAGAGAAACGTAGAAGAATAGAGGAAAAAGTCTCAAAATCCAAGACGCGTAGGTTAAGCTTAGAAGAATTAAAATTATTATATGGCGAAGTAGAAGAAATAGAAAATGAGTAATAAATTTAATCCAGGATAACAAGTAAGTTAATCAGTATTCTCTGGTGAGAATAGAAGTCTAGCCATAGCTAAGTAACGAAGACTAGCGTAGGTGAGGGCTGCTGCCAAGTGGACAGAAACGCCAACGAATACTAGTACTCGCAGTAGACGTAGATGACGATATAGGTAGAGTAGGTATTAAGACACCTATAATAGGTAAAACGAATTTACTAAGAGCAGCAGTGGATTTTGCAATGCATAGACCAGAAGACTCAGACACTAATGTGTTATTTACTACTTTATCGCTAGCGGAGAAGCTATCGAAAGAAGGCTATGATGTAGAGGTAGCAGTTGTGTCAGGAGATCCCGTAGATCCCATAAAGGCTGATTTGAGGGTTAGAGAGCAAGTCGAGGCAATAGTAAAGTCCCTTGATATAAACGGTATAATACTCGTAAGTGATGGTGCAGAGGATGAAAAGGTAATACCTATAATTCAAGGAATAGCTCCGTTAATATCAGTTAAACGTGTAATAGTAGAACAGCTTAGAGGTGTTGAGGAAACATACATACTGATAGGTAGATATCTTAGGAAAATAATAGAGGAACCACGTTTCGCCAAACTATTCCTGGGTGTGCCTGGAATAATCTTATCGATTGTCTCAGCTCTAGCATTACTTGGTATGTTACAATATGCTCTAACAGTAGCGTTTTTGATAGTGGGTATAGCAATGGTTTTTAGAGGATTTGAATTAGACCAAAAACTTCAGGTATGGTGGTCATCCTCTCCTATAACCTCAGCTGCATTAATATTATCAGCTATATCGTTTATAATAGGATTGGTTGTTGCAGGATATTATGCACAACAAGCTGTCTCAACAATAAATGCTATAGCATCAGTTATAAGCGTCTTAACGCCTTTTATTGGTTTTAGTATAACAGCTATTTTCACAGCTAGAGCTATAGTAAAAATCATGACGAGTGATATAAAAGTTTGGCATGATATAGCTGGTTTAATAATAACAGCAATGATGATAGTAGCATTATATAATCTCTCGCAGACATTAAATAAGCTACCTATTTCTGCTGGGCCGGACGAAGTATTAAGAGCCGTTATAGAATCGAAAATCTTGCTTTGGTTGTTTGCAGCAATAATAGTTGTGATAATATTGACTACATTATTTACTATACTTGAAGACAAACTTATATCAATAATTAAGGGGAAAGTCAAAAGTAGAAGTTAATCAATTATATAGTTTATCTGCCGAACCTACGTTCACGTTTTTGATATGATCTAATAGCACGCCATAGATCTATCTTACGGAAATCAGGCCAATATACTTCACAGAAATATAGTTCGCTATAAGCTGATTGCCATAATAAGAAATTACTAATGCGCTCCTCACCAGAAGTACGTATTATGAGGTCTGGATCAGGTAATCCGTACGTATATAAGTATTTTGAAAACAAGTTCTCATCTATGTCGTCTACTCTTACTAGTCCCTCTTTAACATCCTTAGCAAGCCTACGTACAGCATCTACTATTTCTTGTCTACCACCATAACATAGTGCTATGTTAAGTACGTGCTTAGTTTCATACTTATTAGTTATCTCTTCTATTTCATGCGCTAGTTTTACTATATCACTTGGAACAAGCTCCATCCTACCGAAGAACCTTATCTTTACTCCTCTCTTCCTAAAGTCCTCTATGTTTTCCTTTATTTCAATTAAAGCTCTACGGGCAAGTTCAAACAGCTTTTCTCTCTCAATATCACTACGGTACAAACAATTTTCTGTAGACATGGCATAGACTGTTACGACTTCTATATCTAAATCCCATAGCCAGTCAAGAACCATTCTAAGTCTTTTGTAGCCAAATTCGTGTCCAAGCCAAGGCGGCATAGAGTGTTCTCTAGCCCACCTACGATTTCCATCAGGTATTATGCCTACATGTCTAGGTTTTTTACCACCTCTTATTTGAAGCCATAGCCATTTCTCATAGATTTTGTAGACAGGTTTAAGCAATACATAGGTGAAGCGTAGTAATACTCTTGAAGCCTTACCCATAGTAGTCGCCTTCATTACTCTAGCGGAGAATATACTTAACATCCTTTATAACTTATTAAAAGAGGGCAGGAGTAGTATGGTGATTAGGCTTGAAGGTTGCTGTAGGTACAACAAATAAATCCAAAATACTTGCCGTTAAGAAGGCATGGGCAATATTAGGCAATGCAGAAATTATAGGTGTAAAGGTGTATAGCGGTGTACCAGAACAGCCTAAAGGGATAAAGCAAATTGTCTTAGGTGCGCTTAATAGGGCGATAAAAGCTAGGCTAAAGATAGGATCGGATTATGGTGTAGGTATAGAGGCAGGATACATAACACTAGGATCACTGATTATGGATTTACAAGCAGCAGTAATAGTAGATAAAGAGAACTATGTAACCATAGGTTTTAGTCCAGGTTTCCAGATTTCACGGGAAGCTCTAAAATATAACACTTTAGGGGAATATATGGCTGAAGTAACTGGTAGGAAGTCCATAAATGAAGAGATAGGTGCAATAGGCTATCTTTCGAGAGGTCTTATTACTCGTACAGATTTGACGTATCAAGCAATTATAATGGCTCTCATACCAAGAATAAATAAAAATCTCTACGAAGAATTAGTAAAGGTTGATAGAATAATGGAATGGATTAATGAGGAAACCTTATAATCCCTAACACTCTATTCCCAAAACCAGTACGGGGGTATCAATCAATGAGCTACTACCAAGGTAATGACTTAAAAAAGCCTACAGGAGGAAAGAAAAGACCACATCGTAGTAAAAGGAAGTACGAGTTAGGTAGACCTTCGACCGAGACTAGATTGGCTGAAACAGAAGTTAGGAAACATGTCAGAGTACGTGGAGGCAACTATAAGGTACGTTTAAAGAAAGCTGTATATGCTAACGTAATAGATCCTGAGACAAATAAAGCCCAGAAAGTTAAGATATTAAGAGTAATTGAAACTCCTGCCCATAGGGAATATGCTAGAAGAGGTATAATAGTTAAAGGAGCAATAATAGAAACAGAGATAGGCAAAGCAAAGGTAACATCAAGGCCAGGACAAGATGGAGTGATAAATGCCATCCTTATAAAGTAGGCATCTTCCGTAAATAAACAATCTTACCTAAGGAATCTATTTTGAGCTCAAGGGATTATATAGGTCAAAGAATTGTAATATGGCCTGTATATTTTGATTCAACGAAAACTAGAAAACAGGGTAGGAAACTTCCTCGTGAACTATCCATACCTAATCCTAAGGTAGAAGAAATAGTTGAGGCAGCAAAGATATTAGGATTAGACCCTATGATCGAGGAGAAAAAGTATCCTAAAGAGTGGTGGATATACGATAAGAGAATAGTAGTGTTTAAGAAAGGTTCAAAGAGGGAGACTCTAAAACAAATTGCTATAAAGCTCAAGGAATTACGTGAGAGGAAATCAAGGTAGACAGTAGTACTGAATGTTACGATAATACCTTCATAACTTACATTACTATATAGTACACAAAAACTATGAGGTATTTATATAAGGACAAGCGTAGAAGCAGTTTAATACTTAAAACGATATTTAAGAAACTTACGAGGTGATAATACTTCTATGCGTAAATTAGGTACTGCTCTCCACATATCACGTTCAGGTAACATAATAGTTAAAATAGAACAAAGGGGGCCTCCTCCCTTAGGTTCAAGAGTATTTGATAGAGATTTACGTAGATTAGGAGTAGTAGTCGATATAATAGGCCCTATCTCTTCACCTTATGCTGTAGTTAAGCCTGAAAGTAGTGAGGTTAAACTTCTCTTTGAACCTGGACCAGTATATTATTCCTTACCTAGAAGACAAATACGTAGACGTGGTAGACAACGTAGGAAAAAGAGTAGAAGGAAGTGAGCTAACATGGCATGTCCTAAAGATAGAATAATATATGATGAAGTTCGAGGAGAATATATCTGTATAGATACTGGTGAAGTACTAGAAGACCATGTAATAGATCAAGGTCCGGAGTGGAGAGTATTTTCACCGGAAGATAAGGTTAGTAGAAGTCGTATAGGTTCACCTCTTACGAGTATAGTTCATGATAGAGGTTTAACAACATATATTGGTAAGAGTTCTCGGAGATTTTCAGACTATCAGAGAAGAAAAGCGAAGAAATTACAAGAGATCAACCGTAAACTAAGGGTTTCTCCACGTGATCGTAAACTTGTAAATATGTTATCAGAACTTAACAGTGTAACAGGTCGTCTAGGCTTACCTGCTAGAGTACGTGAAACAGCTGCTGCTATTCTAAGAAAACTGCATGAAAAACACACTATACGGAAACCACAATTACCAGGATACTTGGCAGCAGCTATATACATCGCCTGCAAAGTAAACCATGTTTCATCTAAAACTAAGGAGGAAATAATGAAAATCCTAGAAGTTGATCGCAGGGAGTTCTGGAATGCATATCGTAGAATAAGAGATGAGGTCTTAAGAAGACCATTGCAGCCTTCGAAACCCATGGATTATGTAGCCAAGATAGCTAGTAAATTAGGATTACCAGCACCAGTAACAACATTGGCTTATAAGTTATCGGTACTAATGGTACAACATGGATTAACCGATGGAAAAGGTCCATTGGGTGTAGCAGCTGCATCAGTATATGTTGCAGCTGTCGTATTAGATAATAAGAAGACTCAAAGAGAGGTAGCTGACGCAGCAGGTGTAACTGAAGTAACCGTACGTAATCGCTACAAAGATATAGTAGATAATTTCCTAATCGAAGTAACTATATAGTCAAAAGTACTTTATCAACAACTCTTCTGTATTACTTCGTAAATACTACACTCTACCCCCCAGTATTTCCACATTTTATCGAAGATAATATACATATATTAGTTCTCACTACAATATAACACAGAGGTATCAAGAGGCTACGGCTAGAACTATAAACTCTATACATCTAATCGCTGAAAACTATAAGATAAGGTGATGAACTATTCCTAGACCCCTTAGTGAATTGGAAAGAAAAGCGTACGAACTAATAAAGTCACGGGGAGAGAAGGGACTACTCCAAAGCGAGTTATGGAAACTTATGAATATTGATAGTAGAGAGGGTTCTAGGATAACTCTCCAATTGCTTAAGAGAGGTCTTATCACAAGAGAGCCTGTTATACATAACGGTAGAAGAACATACAAATTATATGCTGTTAAGAAATACGATATAACCATAAAGGTGAATTTGGATACAATAAGAGATATACCATGTTTTACTTGTAAGTTCTTTAACAGATGTGGAAGAGGAAACTTCTATGATCCAAGAACTTGCAGGTTATTAACTGACTGGCTTCTGACATTAACAGGTAATGGTAGTGCTAAAAGACCTGAGATGATTATACGAGAGAGTTAATACATTTTACTATTTCATCTAATGGCGCATTGGTACTAATGCCCCTAGGATCAAAATGGCTTCTACATGCTATGTAGCTTTTATTTCTAAGGCATGTTAGTAAATCGTTTAGTTTAGGCATAGATTTATGGAGCTTACTACATAACTTATCCAGCCTATAATATGGTGTATTAACCATATACTCACAGCTTAAGGTCTCTAATAGCTTTTTAATTCTATCAGTAGTTTGAAGCCATGGCATAGATTCTAGGCTCTTAAGGAGATCTTTAACTACATGAGGGTCTCCGATGTTATTTATCCACAACGGTCCTGCATAAACTCTTTCGTTAGTAATATTGGTTGGTAGAGGATAGCCTCCAATTAACCTACGGTCGAGATTAAATGTATTGTATTCTATATACCCTATATTTTCTATGAGTTTATCGGCTTTTCTAGCTCCTTTAATTACTTGAAACACTATTCTGTAATAGTAGTCGGCGTAATACGCTATTATTGGTTTAAGGGCTATATCCTTAGAAGCGCCACGAAGTATTATGGATGCAATAAGGATTCTTAATCCCATTTCCTTATCGCAATCTAGCCTTAGAGGTCTTGCATGGTACTTACGTAAACAAGCGTTAATATGAGTTCCTGTTAATGCTGCCGTATCAGTTGCTGTAATAGCTATGTAACTCTTATTCCTAGCAACCCATATAGCTGAATCGATGAAAGGTATTGGTGATCCAAAGGGGTCTATGTCCACAAATTCTGCTCTTAATCCTACCTCAGGTAAGTAATAGTGTAACGTATTCGCGTCCATACAGTAACTTTCTGCTCTTTCTTGGAGATCATTTAATCTTATATTTTCATTTATTAACTCGTATGCATCGGGATCTATATCGTTTAGTATAACTTTCTCAACATTACCTGGCTCAAGTAGAAATCTTATGCCTCTTACGCCGGTACCACTTAAAGAATCCAGTGCTAAGCTTATACCTATACCTTTATTTGCTAAGTAGCGTAGAAACAGAACAGTCATATCACGGCTAAACACCATTCTAGGATTGTAAAATACTGGTGCCCATGCCGGCTCATAGGTACCATTAGATCTAATATATGCTTTGGGATCGGGTATCAGTAATTCTGCTTTTCCTTCACGAATCTTTTTTAATGGATATTTTGCTCCAATACTCATATCCTTTGCTTACCCGTTAATACATCCAATACCCTCTTAATTATCTTCTCTCTCAATATGTTTCTATTCTCAAGTGTAACAACATAACGTTCGGCATTACTTAGTAGTCTAAGTATTGTATGATCACTTAATCTATAATGAACTACCGCTAATACCGGTTTTGTATTCTGTGATAAAGCATTAATAATAGCCTTTCTTAACTCATGTAATTTGAGTTCCATTGGACCTACTTCATCTATTGCTATTAGGTCAGCTTCATTTAATGCACGTAATATTGCTCGGGAACCAAATTCTCCTGCTTTGGGATTAACTATGTACTTACCTACACGTGGGCCGTTGGGTATGAGTTCTTTATGAGCTAATAAATTCTCTTCACCAGTTAATATGTCTATTATTTTAAATCCTTTACGTACTCCTCCTTCTCGTATTTCAGGACACATTATTCCTCCGATACTATAACCTCTTGATTTAGCGTTCTCAACGGCTGATAAGAATATTGTTGTTTTGCCTATACCGGGTCTACCAGTCAAAACTATTATTGTCAAATAGTCTCGTCCCCTAAAGGTATTTTACAATACCTATTTTTACTCTTTGTCTTCATTATCCCCATTAAGTTCATCGATACTTGATACTACATTTACGCCCATGCTTTCTACTTCTCTTCTGATGTTAGGTGATGATACTATTGCTACCCTCTTTACATTTACTATTCGTTCTATTTTTTCGGATTCTTCTAATTTTGTCAGTAGTCTTTCTTTTCTCTTCTCCACTATTATGGTATACTTGGTTCTGCCCGTATTCAGCGCTATATCGAAGACTGTACTTACAGCATACGTGGCCTTATAGCCTTTTCTACATGCTTCTCTAATTATGATGGCTTCCGGTAGAAGATTAGGTAGCTTATCATGTTCTAGGGCTTTTTCGGGTGGTCTAAGTATATCTATGGGTTTAAGTATATCATCACCTAATAACTCCACTAGTCTTTCGGCTTTATCTATGTTTAAATCCATTTTTCCTCTTTCATACTCATATATGGCTTTTCTTGTCACTCCTAGAGCTAAGGCTATGTCTCCTAGGCTAAGTTTTTTCTTCTCTCTAAGTTCTCTAAGCTTCTTTCTGTCAATGTTAACGTAGAATTCTCCTCTCTTATAATACACAAGTATTTCTTCCTTTCCTGTTAGTACGAATTCAAGGGTTTCTGGGGTTATGGCTGGTAACCTGTATCTTTCATATAATACCATATCCTCCATGGATCTACGATTATAATTTTCCCCTACTATAAGGGATGGTATGTTCAATGTGTATGCTATATTATGTAGCTCTCTGGCTTCCTTGTAATGTATGTCATCAATATTGTATGTTACTTTGAGCAATAGTTTTTGATCTCCTCTACTTGCAACAATATCTATACTTCTTCTTTTAGCATTACGAGGGTAACTTAATACTTCTATTTCAAACCTGCTACGAGCTAAGCTTGTTAAGACATTATCTACTAGTTTTTCAAAGTTTCTACTGTACATTATTATCCTGACCTTGTTTATCCGAAAGCGCTCTCTTTACTCTTCTAGTATATTAGTTTGTATTTACTCTGGTTCTTAAACTCTCCCCTAGAATAATGGAGAATTAAGTATGTATACTAAAAGAGTTTTGATTTTAGTTTGGATTCGTTACTTTTTCCTATGATATCTAGCGTAGACCATTGCGTGATCTCTATCAAATGGCTCTAAATGTACTACATCAACTATTTCGAATCCATTCTGCTTTAATGTATCTATTTCTTTCTTATACACTTCACTTGGAGCTTTTGTTACATCTATACTTCTAGCTTTAATTGCTAATAACAACCAGCCTCCGTCCCTTAAGAAGAACTCAGCATTACGTGCTACTATTGCAGCTTGTTCTGGTTGGGCTATATCGGCATATATGCCATCCGCTGTCTCAACCATGTATCTATACTTCTCTGGGAATCTAGCGTCACCTAGGATAGGTATTATGTTTGGCCTAGCTTCTGCTACTAATACGAACTCCCTCATTACTCTTGGAGCGAATTCTACTCCAAAGAGTTTTCCTTTAGGACCGATGATATCGGATACGTGGCTTGGAGTTGTACCGGTTGCAGCACCTAGGTATAATACCTTATCTCCCTCTTTAACTGGTAGTTCTTCTAATCCTTTAAGTAATGCTGCAGCAAGCTTACTGCGATAGGGGTTCCATTCACGATATTCTTTGTCTTTCCACTTGAATAATCTCTCACCGTATACGCGTTTACCTGGTGCTAAATTCTCTGTTGCAAGTTTTGCTGAACCATCATCTAATTCAACTACGTATACTCTTTTATATCTCTCATGTTCATATACGTTGACTACTTCAGGCATACTTTTCCCCTAATTTATATGATGGATTTAGGTGTATATAAAGACAGTAATATTCTTACCTTCTTCTACCTCTTTTTCTTCTTCTTGGTCCACGTCTCCTAGGTGGTGCAGCTCTCTCTTCAACACGCTTCTTTCTTACAGGTGGTTTAGCGTATAATTTCTTTATTTCCTCTATTCTCTTACGGAGTTGTTGTACTAGTACATCTCCTATGTATCTTCCAGTAAATGCGTCTACTTTAGCGGCTATAGCTAGTTTTGCTGCTAAGGCTCTAGCTATCTTTCCTCTCTGCCATCTAGGTGAGCGATGTATGTCTGGATACTGGAATATTACTCCATGTTTTGGTGGTTTACCACCTGTTCTTAGAGCTCTGAATAATGCTTTTTCAGCACCTAGGACTTGAATTGTACTAGCAGGTAATCTAGCTAATTCATCTAGGCCTCCGGCAAGGCTAAGTAGTCTTGCACCTAATAATGGACCTACTAGGGCTGTTATATTAGGTGCTACCTCCTTCATTACAGCAGCAATGTATTCAGTTAGCTCTCCTCTAAGCTTATAGAGTTCTAAAGCTATTGAAGCAAGGGTCTGAATAGGCTTTATGTCAAAATCTGATAAGTCTGCTCCAATACTCTTCCTTGCTGCCTCAGCTATTTTCTCGGCTTTTCCTTCACTAAATCCTAGCTTTACTAAGTTCTCTTTAGTTACGTTCTCTCTATGGCCTAGTTCAGCTACAATCCTAATATAGTCTTCATGTTCTCTTACAAGTTCATCTAGTTCTGGGAA
>CAYUVB010000015.1:22300-35966 GCA_964448055.1 uncultured Desulfurococcales archaeon
AAAGCCTTCTGAATTAAAGAACTTAGCAATGTTTTCGTCTTCTACAACAACTTTTTCTATACCTTCTTTACCCTTAAGTTCTTCAGCAAGCTGCTTAATAGTATATGGTATTTCTCCTCGTTCAAGTTTTAATACTTCTTCAACAGCATCATCTAGGTTCTTGGGTGCAGGCTTGTATGCTATCGGTTCTCCCTTCTCATTAACAGCTATTGCACCAATAATGTGTTCTATAACGTAGACTTTCATAACATAACACCCATATATATTATACTCCTCCACTACTCTAACCTAGCTAGCCACGTAGAAATATATAAGGGTTATAAGCTAGGATACAACAATACTTATAAGGTCCGGATCAGCGCAAATGTAAGGTAGAAGCTAAACTAGGTGGTGTACATGCCTTCCCACGGATCATTAACCAAGGCTGGAAAGGTACGTAGCCAAACACCTAAGATACCAGCTAAACCTAAGAAAAACCTAGCACCACGTGTACGTAACCGCAAAGAGTATCTAAGATTCCTACAGAAGTTACAGCAGCAAGCAGCTGTTGTAAGAAGGTAATGCTACTGGTTCATGTCTAAGTTACTTAATATGTAATTTAATTTTAATTCTAATGTAAGCGTTTTACTGTATCTCAAGTAATTGTATAATTCATGTATAAGGTCTAAGCCTAGCTTATACCTTAAATTCGGGTATAGTTAAACACTTACATGTTCTAGGAGGTTCAAGTGTTTTGGACTCGGATCCCCTACCAGGTTACACTGGCACAATTAGAAACCTACTTGAGGAACGAGGCATTAGAGTAGGGGATAGGATAAGAGTAAGAAAAGGAGAGATAGTATATGAAGGAGTATTGATGCCTCGGGAGAAACTCTATGATAGACCTATAGTAGTATTAAAACTTGACAACGGCTATAATATAGGTATTAGGATTACGGAAAACGTAGTTATCGAGAAAATAGGTAAACTTGGAATAGAGTATAAGCCTCCCTCAGGAGAGGTTATTGAAAAGAAAGGGCTTCCGAGAATAAATATAGTTAGTACGGGTGGTACTATAGCTAGCAGAGTAGACTATGAAACCGGTGCAGTTAAACCAGCTCTTACAAGCCAGGATCTAGCAGCACTTGTCCCCGAGATCTTTGAGGTAGCAAACATCGATACAAGGATATTATTTAACATATTTAGTGAGGACATGGAACCAAGACATTGGGAAATAATAATAGATAATGTAAAGAAGCTAATTGAAAAAGGTTGTGATGGAGTAATTCTAACACATGGAACAGATACAATGTACTATACTTCAGCTGCTTTATCATTTGCATTTCGAAAACTACCAGTTCCAATAGTACTTGTTGGATCTCAGAGAAGTAGTGATAGACCTAGCAGTGATGCAGCATTCAATTTAATATCAGCTACCCTAGTAGCAGCAAGAGCACCCTTTGCTGAAGTAACTATAGTAATGCATGGTGAAACAGGAGATTCATATGCTTTAGCACATAGAGGTACAAAAGTAAGAAAAATGCACACAAGTAGGAGAGACGCTTTTCAAACCATAAATGATGTACCATTAGCCAAGATTTACCCTTACGAGAAGAAAATAGTAATGTTAACAAGTAATTATCGTAAAAGAGGAGAAGATAAAGAAGTAGTCGTCGAAAACGGTTTTGATCCTAAGGTAGCATTAGTGAAATTCTATCCTAGTATAACACCGGACATAATAGATTACTATGTAGACAAAGGCTATCATGGAATAGTACTTGAAGGAACAGGTTTAGGGCATTTCCCTAATCGTCTAATAGAATCCATACGTAGAGCTGTAGAGGAAGGAGTAATAGTGGTTATGACTAGTCAATGTTTGTTTGGTAGAGTAAATATGCATGTATATAGTACTGGTAGAGTATACCTTGAAGCAGGTGTTATTCCAGGAGAAGATATGTTGCCAGAAGTAGCCTATGTTAAGTTAAGCTGGATATTAGCACGTACAAGAGATCCTAAAGAAGTAAGAAAATTAATGTTAACCAATATTGCAGGTGAAATCAATCCACGTCACACAGTGAACCTTTACCCAAGGTGGTATCATGGCGAGTAAACTAGACTATGAGAAGCTAGGACTAAAAGTTGGGCTAGAAATACATCAGCAACTGGATACAAAGCATAAGCTATTCTGTGATTGTCCAACGAAGTTAGTAGATGTTGATAGACAAGACGAATTTGAAAGAAGGCTTAGGCCTACGCAAAGTGAGTTAGGAGAAGTAGATATAGCAGCATTCTTTGAATGGAAACGTGGTAGAGTATATCATTATGAATCCCCAAGAACAAGTTCATGTCTCGTAGAAACAGATGAAGAACCACCTCATGAACTTAATCGTGAAGCATTGACGATAGCCTTAGCAATAGCTAAAGCGCTTCACTCAAACATAGTTGATGAAATACATGTTATGAGAAAAATAGTAATAGACGGATCAAACACTACAGGCTTCCAGCGCACAGCAATAATATCCCTTGGAGGATACATAGAAGTTGATGGAAAGCGTTACGGTATACAAACAATATGTTTAGAGGAGGATGCTGCAAGAAAAGTAGGTGAAGAAGGTAAAAAGGTACGATATCGTCTTGACCGCTTGGGTATACCATTAATTGAGATAGCTACATCCCCAGATATACATAGCCCTGAGGAAGCAGAAAAAGTAGCATTAGCAATAGGTCAATTACTAAGACTTACAGGTAAGGTTAAAAGAGGAATAGGTACGATTAGGCAAGACCTGAACATATCGATTGAGGGAGGGATAAAAACAGAGATAAAGGGCGTGCAAAGACTGGATCTGCTTCCCAAGGTAATAGAATATGAGGTTCAGAGACAACTTAAGTTACTAGAAATAAGGGATGAGTTAAGGAAACGTGGTGTGAGAGAAGAAGACTTAGTATATGATTTCATAGACGTAACAGAAGTGTTCAAGAGGACTCAGAGTAAGATAATTCGTAGAACAATAGCATCTGGGGGCAAGGTATTAGCAGTAAAACTCCCAGGATTTAAAGGACTATTAGGAGTAGAACTACAACCAAATCGTAGATTCGGTACAGAGCTAGCAGACTACGCTAGATTCTGGGGAGGAGTAGGAGGATTATTCCATAGCGATGAACTACCCAAATACGGTATAAGTAAGGAGGAAGTAGAAAAAGTGTATGAGAAGCTTAAGGCAGATCCAAGTAAAGATGCATTTGTAATAATAGCAGATAAGGAAGAGAAAGCTAGAGAGGCATTGAAAGCAGTAGTAGATCGTGCACGTGAGGCACTAAAAGGAATACCCAAGGAGACTAGAGCTGCTAACCCAGATGGTACAACCAGGTATATGAGACCCCAACCAGGAGCAGCACGAATGTACCCAGAAACAGATATACCACCAGTAGAGATAACAGAAGAACTCCTCAAAGAAGCAGAAAAACTAGTACCAGAGCCACCGCAGCAGAAGCTCAAGAAGCTAATAGAGCAACATGGTTTAAGCAATGAACTAGCACAGCAGGTTCTAAGAAGCATACACTTGGCACTCTACGAAGAACTAGTAGAGAAATACAGAGATAAGGTACCAGCAACAGTTATAGCCAACACAATAGTATCAACACTAAAAGCCTTGAAAGGAGAAGGGGTACCAGTAGAAAACATAGAGGAACACCACATAGAAGACACTATACGAGTAGTAGCAGAAGGTAAAGCATCAAAAGAAGCAATACCGGAAATCCTCGCATACCTAGCAAAGCATCCAGAAAAGAACGCTGAACAAGCAATAAAAGAACTAGGAATTAAAGTAATGAGTATGAGCGAGGTCGAGAAAATAATAGACGAAATAGTGAAAGAAATGAAGCCCCTAATACTACAAAGAAAAGAAAGAGCTATGGGCCCAGTGATGGGTAAAGCTATGGCGAAACTAAGAGGCAAGGTAGAAGGAAGAATAGTAGCACAAATAGTGTCGAAGAAGATAAAGGAGTTAATAGAAAGTAAAGGAGAGGATAAGCAATAAAATATAGTTAAACCTAAACATACTAACTGGAATGATGAATACTCCCGACACAGAAAATATGACGAGAAGGCATTTGGCTGACCCTACCTAGGCTTAAAGACATAATGAAGTACTGGTGTAAGAGTAGGTCTTCTTACCTCCTCTAACCTGTCTATACCAGTATAGACTTTTTCTAAAGTCCAACCCGCCTTTGAAGCTATTTCTACTAGTTCATGTAGTGAATATAATCTGATACTATATTTGAGTTCATCCATATACATTAAATCTCTTCCTTTTCTGACATAGTAAATCCATTTAGAGCTCATCCTTGACGTAATAGGATTAAACTCTACTTCCTCGACAACTACTATGTTGTCATCATAGGATATGTAACTACATTTTCCGCCAAAGAAGCTGTAGATAAGTGCTGTGGTATCTCGGTTAGCAAGCCTAGTAATTAGTAACTTGCCATTACTTTTCACGTGCTTCTTGCAAAGACTTAGTATCTTAATATCTGTTTCTTCATCATAGTACCCTATTATGGTTCCCCAATGAAATAGTATCACATCAAAATACCTATTAGGTAGAATTCTGTCAAGTTCCCGGACATCACCGATAATGAATTCTACATTAGCTTTTTCTTTTTCTGCTTTTCTCTTCGCGTCCTCAATAAATTTAGGTGATATATCTACACCAGTAACTCTATAGCCTTTTTTAGCTAGACCAATAGATATCCTACCGTTACCACAACCGAGTTCTAAAATACTGCTACCTTTACCTATACCATGGGATTCTAAAATCTTCTCAATTAATTCTACTTCCTTGAAGGAGGATTTCCACATAGAATTAAATGTAATCAGCAGTAAATCTGCTTTATTAATAAATACTTCTTTAACCCAGTCCTCCAACAATTGCACCCAAATATCATTATGTATAGCGTTTGTAGTTATTTTTATATTATTCTACAACATCGATTCCTTTAGGTGCAGATAATGGCCGAAGAATATGAGGAGGTATTATACAAGTACATTACTGAGGGAGAAAACTACGTTGATATAACAATATATGTTAAACCTGAAAGTAATGAGACAAGACTTGTTGTTGAAAGTGGTGAACTAGTCTTCTACACTCGTGAGCCAGCAGAGAAGGGTAGAGCTAATGCTAGCTTAGTACACTTCTTGTCAAAGGTGTTAGGGTTACCTATAAGCAAGATAGACATAGTACATGGTGTGAGGAGTAGAGTTAAGCGTGTAAGAATCTATGATGCTAAGTTAGACCAGGTACTACCAAAGATAGCTAAAGCTATAGCCTGTCAAGAATAACGTTCTCCTGGGGCTATGAGGAAGCCTTAGACAAAAGAGTAATAGATGAAGTATGCCGTGGCCCCTGAGCCCCTCCATTCCATATACAGCTACCTATTTTATCCCTCGCATGTACTCATTGTACATGGTGTAGGTTTGAGTTCTCTAAGAGGGCTTGTGAAGTACACACATGTAGTAGAAGTAAGCGTCCCTAGGAAGGGTTATAGATGGTTTGGGGTAGTGAAGGTTAAGCTTAATGGAGAGATAATATCTTTACTTATGACTGGTAGTATTGCTCAATGGTTATATAAGGGTGATAGAGTAAAAGTTGTTCTTCTGGATGAGCCGAAGAAAGTAGATGGTATAAAATTACTTGGCTTCAATGACTATGAGCTATATCGTATATGGGGTAACGATGAAGTAAAGATTTGGCCCCCTTTCCATAAAGAAACTGTATTATATCGCAAGGATCCTGTAAAAGCTGATGTAGTATATGAGTATAGAGTTATTGCTCGCGAAGCTATTACTGAACAAGATTATATGGAAATAGTTAGCTTAGAACAATATCATTATGCTTCAAAGGAGGAAATTGTAGCTGTCTGGAGATGCCCTATATGTGGTGCATATAGAGAGTCAAATGTACAACCTACATGTGATAGATGTAAGATACCAATGAAATTACAGGAAATAAGAGGAAGCTTGCCTTCAAGTAGATTCCTAATACTGGAACTAGTTAATCGTAAACCATTTGAGCCAAGGATTGTAGCGTATGTTAGAGTAGATACACCAATACCGTTAATGAGTAGGAGAATAGAAATTAACGGTAAAATAGTACTAGAGAAAATGATACGTGAAAAAGTATTCCCTAAGGAATGGTTTCACCCTACATTCTGGCCAACAGCGCTTACAAAGAGAAGAGAAATTATTGCTAGGTACAAGGAACTAGTTAACTTATACAAGTCACGTAGATTAGCGAGAGCAATAGTTGGCGAAGAAGTTTCAGAGGAAGCGTTGAGGATAGCTAATACAGCTGCGGCACGTATTGCAAGGGTTGTAGTACATCCAGATTATCGTGGTGACGGTTTAGGAGTTTTAGCAGTAAAAATGGCTCTTGAATGGATAAAGGAGAGAAGAGTACCAGAAATGAAGAAAAAGAAACATATAGTGGAAACTATAGCACAAATGGCTCGCTATAATCCATTCTTTGAGAAAGCAGGCTTCTATTATATGTGGGAGACGGCTAGTGGTAGACCGGTATTAATGTACCCATTAACAGATGAAGCAAGGAGAAAGATAGAGGAATTCCTACAAAAAGACCCATACGCTAGAAAACATGGTGGTAAACTATATCGTAGTAGGTATGGTGTAGTTGATAAACTTAAAGGACCTATACGCATTATAGGACTAACGAAGAAATATTCTAGTGAATTAGATGTTGCAAGACTTCCAGAAGAATTAAGACAAGTACTGATAGCCTTCGGTGTAGAAAGGAGACTTATAGAAAGATATGTATTAAAAGACGTAGACATAACGATAAATCCTGGAGAAATAGTGGTTGTAGTAGGAGCATCAGGTGCTGGAAAGACAACGTTGTTAAGAATGATTATTGGTGCAGCTATAGAAGCAACGAATGAAGGTTATAAGCCGACAGAGGGTAAAGTTGAGGTACCAGAGAATACTAAGATAGAATACTTGCTTCCTGGAGAACATGAGCCAATATTTGGAGACGAGACACTATTAGAACATATAACAAGTAGGATAGGTGATGCAGCTACAGCTGTAGAAATATTAAATATGGTTGGTTTATCGGATGCAGTATTCTATCGTGCAAGGTTTGGTGAGTTATCTACTGGTCAAAAGGAGCGAGCTAAGCTGGCAAGTCTACTTGCAAATAAGCCTAATCTACTCGTGATAGACGAGTTTACCGCACATCTTGATACATTAACTGCTCAACGAGTAGCGAGGAAGCTAGGAGAATTAGCGAGAAGGGCAGGCATAACATTAGTGTTAGCAACAAATAGGCCAGAAATAATAAGAGCATTAGCACCCGACAAGATAATATATGTAGGTTATGGTACAACAATGGTAGAGAAATATGAGGCTTCGAGGTGGAGGTGAAGAAAAAATATGGTGTTTAAAGAAGTTGAGTTAAGCTACATGCCTCTGCATCCTCGCCCTGCATATCTCATTGTAAGTGGAGTAGAAGGAGAACTTAACGTCATGGCTGCCTCATGGGTCATGCCTGTAAGCGAGGAACCATTAAGGCTCGCTATAGCTATCGACCGTGAATCAAGAACATACGAGCTCATAGAAAAATATGGCGAATTTACTGTAAACGTTGTTGATGCTAAACTAGTAGACAAAGTCTACAAAGCCGGTACCATATCAGGAAAAAGCGTAAAAGACAAATTAACAATTATAGGATTAAAGACTACACCTTCATTAAAAATAAGAACTCCAGGTTTAGAAGAAGCCCTAGGAATAATAGAATCTAAAGTATGGAAAAGTCTTGATGTAGGAGAAGTAAGGTTATACATAGCTGATATCCTTGCAATTAGGGTAAGGCCAGAATACTATAACGAAAGATATGGTTGGGATATAAGGAAGGCTCAGATACTTCTACATTTAACTGGAAGAGCTTTTACTATACCATGCAAGCTAGTACTAGCTAAAAGGAAGTAATCTTGGAGAAGGAGCTCGAAAAAATAGATTGGAAGAAAATATTAAGGGCGCTAAAGATACCTGTAGTGCTAATACTATATGGATGGATGGGTGTAATACTATTAGGATTATGGATAAAGATTTTAATAGAATTATATCCTCCCAATTTTCATCCATTCATAAGAGCTACAACAATAGTAATATTATTCGCTATACCAGCACTTGCATGGTTATATACTTGGAGAAAGATAGCAAAATACTATAGAGACAAATACATAAGATAACTTGTAGTGGATGAAGAACTTGACCGCTGCAGATATAAAACAATGAAGAGAAAGGTAGCCACTGACACATACTGCAATAATCCTTTAAAATGTGTATTTGTATTCATACCCTTGGAATAGTTGGGGATGAAGACACTTGCCCCCCTGTGATAGATGAAGAAATTACCGTGGGCTGACCCCACAATAACAAAGAGATCTGCTTCAATTATATGTAATTTAGCGATAGAGTTATTTCTGTAGCTTAAAGTCTTATGTTGTGAAATACCGAGGTAAACGTCATGAGTATTAAAGATAAGGCTAAATCGATTCTTGAGTCTAAAGGATTTATTGTTAGTACTGATAACCTTAGAATAAGAAACCTATTTGGGAAGGAGATACAATTCGAGCGTGTAGTAGGTATAGTTGAAGGCAAGGCAAGGATTTCATGGAGATATAATCCTAGAGCCGATAAAGGTGAGATAAATATAGCAATATATAATGTGCATAAAGAGGACGTAGAAGACATAGTAGAAACTCTTGAATCTAAAGGCTTAATTGTTGAAGTAATAGATGATAATGTTTACGGTAAAACTAGATTCAAAGGTAAAGGATTAAATGAGCTAGAAGACATAGCTACAGCTATAAGGTAGAGTATGTTTTGAGGCACCTAGATCCAAATAATACTCCATTACCACCATCTAGTAAAGAATGGACTCCTTGTATAGTAGATAATTACAGTTTAGACATACTTCAACTTCCTCTTATATCGAAGCTAAATAAGTGCTCTAAACTAATTGCATCTATCCCATATAAGCTAACATTAGTAGGTCTTGATAGTTCATCAATTATTGTTGAACCGTTATCTAACCCAATGTTAGAATTGAAAGCTTTTACTCCTATACATCAGCCAAATACCAATAGCAAATGGACCCCCTTACAAATGGATGTTAACAGTATTAGAGGTCTTGTAGAATACTTAGGTATAGTAAAGAAGGAAGATATAAGAAGTTACGTAAATCCTTTACCATATCAATTAATAACTAGTACACCCGAAGGAATTCTAAAGCTTAATGGATGTGGGCATGTAATATTAGAAAGACCTAGAAATAGACAAGTTGATGTGAATAGTCTTAATGATATAGTAATTAAGGATACATCTGATGGATTAGCGATATTACATAATTCTGTTGATGAAATAATTACATTACATAAACTTAAGCCTCATAGCATGGTTTACGAGGAGTTCTCCAATAATGAATACAGGGTTCTAATCAGGACTGAACAAGGAGTAGACGTAATAGTACATAGAAATAAGATTATGCTGAGAAACATCAGTGAAACCTTGAAAGTAAGTATTGAGCATAATATACTTAATCCAAGAATAATGTTCCTACAACCTTTAGCTTTTGTAGAAGAATACGCTAGATTTTCTAAAATAACTTCACCTATAGTATGCTTGAATAAGTCTAGTTCAATTACATGTATTACTTCAGTAAATCCTATGGAGGTACTTATTATGCCTGGGAAGGTTGTAGTGAATACATCTACTGAAACAATGATAGCTTACGGTAATAGTAATAAGGTAGTACACTATTCCTTTAACATGTTATCATATATGATTAATAAACCATTCGAAATACATGGAAAACTACGTTTACCTTATCTGAAGATAGTACCTGATGTAGTGGAGCTGCTTCAAATAAGATACAATATTAGTAAAGAGAATTGTGGCGAACTATTTATGTATCTATTAAATATTTCTGGGAAAGCTGTTCAAGCTGAAATATGGTTACCAGCACGAATACTACAATGTGAGATAAAGAACTTAGGTACTGGTATAACTGATACATTGGAAGCAGACTATAATACTGTCGTTATATCTATGAATAAGTTTAGTTTATATGAGGTTAAGCTAAAAGTGAAAAGGATACCATCATTATTTTTAAGAGAGCTTGAAAAGAGGCCTCTCATATCACCTTATACGCTCTTATAGCAACTATACATTTAAGAAAAAGACAGTACTTAAGGATCGTTAAACATAGCATTAAACTATCTGCCATAAGGTGGAGGAGATGATTACACTCTCAGAGCTAATAAGACAAGCAAGCGGTATGAGGACTTCTCCTAAATCGCTTATAGAACTTCTAAATGAGGTCATAGGTATATTACGTGATGAAAGGTTGAAGGAAGACAATCGTATTAATGGAGGTGTTATCCTACCAGGGGATACTAGATTCTTAGTATTAGGCGATATTCATGGGGATTTTGATACTCTTGTGAAGATATTATCTAAAGTTGACGTTATAAGATTCCTTGATAACCGTAGGGGGTTCTTAGTATTCCTAGGTGATTATATCGATAGAGGGCAGAACCAAATCGAAGCTATATCCCTTATACTGTTATTGAAGAAGTATTATGCGGACAGGGTTGTAGTTCTACGAGGGAATCATGAACCACCACGGGAACTACCACCATATCCTCATGACTTTCCTTATGTATTACAAGTACATTATGGTAATGAAGCTTGGAGTATATATAATAAGTTCATGGAATTATTTGATGAACTCCCATATGTAGCCATTGCTGAAAAGAACATATTATTCTTACATGGTGGTCCTCCAGTAAGTACTCTGAAGGACAACATAGATTATAGAGAGTACTTAGATCTAAATTCTTATCCTCCTAGACTAAGTGTACTTGAGGAAGTATTATGGAATGATCCTGTGGAATACATAGATTATGCGGAGGATTCACCTAGAGGTGCAGGCAAGGTATTCGGTCCTAAGGTTACTAGTAGGGTATTGAAAATAGTAAATGTAAAAGCAATAATACGTGGTCATGAACCTGCTCTAGAGGGATACAAGCTTAACCATTATGGCAGGGTTGTAACACTTTTCTCTAGATTAGGTTCACCATACTTTAACATTAAGGCGGCGTACATGTTAGTTGATACAAGAGTACCTGGATGGGATAATGATTTAAGCGAGTGGATTAGACAGATATCACCAGATGAGGAACCCGAAGTTAGCTGATAAGATTAATGATGAAACCTCGTTGTACCGATGACTTTTACTCTCATCTTTATTCAGGGTGATCTGGTGGACATATTTCTTCAACACCACGTAAAACAGCACATGCATGGCACACCTCTTTTATAACTTCCTCCATTGTTGCTCCTTTAACTAGTTTATCAGCTATATTTCTTATGATTTCTTTTATCTTAGGCTTACTCTCTATTATTTCTTGATATTTCTTACCTCTTCTACCACTAACATAATTTGATACAGCGGCTGGAGTTATACCCATAAGTTTTGCTGCAGAATAAATACTAAGACCATACTCTTTAACGAGAGTGTATGCCGTTAGGGCTCTTATTGTAGGTATTATTTTCTTTACAGCTTCTTCACATGGTAATCGCATGTACTTCTTCTCCTATCTAGACAATTATGTTGGATAAAATATATAAACTTTAACGCTGTGAAAATGAGGTAGGTTGAATGATATGGCTTCAAAGGAACTTGAAACACGTGAGGAGGAGGTTACACCTGTGGATGCCTCTGCAGTAGAACAAGTTAGAGTAGAGCTTACTGATGAAGATAAGGAGGCTCTAACTGAAGCATTGGAGGACATGGTTGAACCAGTTGATGTGTACTTGTTCATAGCTGATAATTGCCCTACGTGTAGTGAAGCCTTAAAGCTAATGAAGATAATCACCGATTCAGCGCCATCTAGACCTGGTAAAGGTAAACTCATAAGACTACATGTTTACTACAAGGAGAGAAATGAAGATATGTTTAGGAAGTTCCGTGTATCACGGGTTCCTACTATAGCGTTAATAGACGGATATATTCGATGGACTGGTACACCAAGTGGTGAGGAGATAAGAGCATTAGTTGAAACAATAATAAGGATTAGCGAAGGAGAATCACAGTTAGAAGATGAAACGAAGAGAAAGATTAGGGAACAGTTAAATAATGATGTATATGTTGAAGTAATAGTGACACCCACATGTCCTTATTGTCCATATGCAGCATTACTAGCAAATATGGTTGCCTATGAAGCTTGGAAGGCTGGTAAACCATTAGTGATTGCCGATACCATAGAGGCGTATGAGAACATGGATATAGCGTACAAGTACCAGGTAATGAGTGTACCAACCGTAGCTATTAATGGCGTAGTAGCTTATGTAGGAGTACCACATGAAGAAGACTTTATTGAGAGGATAATATCGCTTTCAAAAGTGAAGTACAAGAAGTAATTGATATAGAAGATAAGTCTGTTTCTACAAACTTACTTACTTAAGGTAAACTGGTATTATTTTCTTGACTTATATATCACATGTTGGGCATCCGCCAGCATATTCCTCGGATACTGCAATGTACTCTTTCTTTCCTATACGGAATCGTTTAGGCGTTATTCTTGTTTCGCCTTTAGCTTCCATTACCGGGATCTTTATCCTATTTTGTTTTACTACAGCTAATGTAGGGGCTTCAACACCTTGTCTATACTCGACTTGTTCCTTTCTTTCAGCTTTCTCGCTTACTGTAGGAACCTTAGTTTCTACTATTGTTTCTTTCACCTTTTCCTTGGTCTTTAGGCCAAAGTATATTACTTGTTCTCTTCTGGACTTGTCACGGTATACTGTTATACCTTTACATCCGAGTTTCCAAGCCAGTATATAGGCATTCCATACGTCTTCTATTGTTGCTTCGTTCCTCATGTTTATAGTCTTGGATACAGCCGCATCAATCCATTGCTGCCACGCTGCTTGATGTAGTATATGCCATATTGGCTCTATATCGTGTGCTGTACGGAATAGCTTCTTTAGTGTACGCGGCATAAATGGGAAGCGTGCTATGCTTCCCGTTCGGGCTATTTCCTCTATTAATTCTGGTTCATCCATTTCATATTTGCGCAGGTATTCTAAGAACAACCTATCAACTTCAAGGAATGTGCCAACACTTACATGCCTCATGAATGCTAACGCGAATATAGGCTCAATACTGCTTGTCGTACCAGCTATTATGCTAATACTCCCTGTAGGAGCTATACTTAGGAGTGCAGCGTTTCTTAGTCCATACTCATACATTTGTTTTTCCACATTACCCCAATTTACTGGTGGTCTTTCAGCTATGAGTCTTAGGGCATGTTCTGAGGGTTTGGTGTTTATGCCAGCAGTCTCTAATAGTTCTGTTAAGCTACGTGCTGTCCACCACATAGGTCTATATAACTTTGGATTCCATGCCGGAAATACTCCTTTTTCCTTTGCTAGCTCTATACTTGCAAGATAAGCGTTATAGGCTATCCATTCTGCAATGTGGTATGCTAAGTATACTGCGTCAATGCTATCGTATTGTACACCTAGTTTTATCAGCATATGAGCCCAACCCATAACACCTAAGCCTATCTTCCTTGTCAACTTATTTGCTTCTTCAATCTGTTTTAG
>CAYUVB010000016.1:0-18353 GCA_964448055.1 uncultured Desulfurococcales archaeon
ATATATATGGAAAAGTTTGGTGGACCGGCCGGGATTTGAACCCGGGACCTCTCGGATGCGAACCCAGTCGCTCTTCAGCCCTGTCAACTCTAGTGTAAACAAACATTATTCTATTAGTAGTGGTAAGTTAACTACAGCAAGGAGGTCTGAAGACAGGGTTAACATGGATAATCAGACCATGCCTGGACTCAAGTTAACCATCACCGAAGAACTCTTGGAAGAGTTTACAAGGTGGCTTCGTGAGGAAGAGCATACCTCTGAGTCTACCATACGTAAGTACATGTATTATCTGCCGAAGTTAACAAGCTTCACATTTAGTAGTAAAGCTGATGTGATAAAGGCCTTTGAACTAATGGGTTACACTAAAGTGTCAAGGGAAGCCTTGTCAAGACTCTTTACATTCGTGGAACGTAAACTCGAGGGCTACGAGGAGCTAGTATACAGGCTACAGAAGGCCATGCCAAAGGCTAAGAAATCTAAAGCGGATACCTATGTACCACCTGACACCAAGGTTCTAGAACTTGGTAAATGCTTAGCAGCTAAAGGCCCAGTGTATTCCTGTACTAGTTAGTACAGGTTGTAGAGGAGTAGAGGCAAGATACATCCTAGGAAACGCTGATAGGCTCAGGGTAGTAGAACTACCCTATGAGGCCGTAAGAATACATTTACCAGGAGAGCTGCAAAGGGGTTCTAAAAACGAGTACGTAGTATACATGCCAAAACAAGTATGGCTACAAATCCTAAAACTACAAGGTATCATGATTCCGCATGAAGATACGATAGAGAAAGCATTCAAGAAATGTGGTCTAAACCTGAAATACCTTAGAAAATGGTGGCGACAAAAAGCCAAGCAAATAGGTCTAGACTCAGAAAACATAGAAGCCTTCCAAGGAAGAATAATAACCATAGGCGGAAAACAATACACAGACTGGATCCCCATACTAGACCAAGACTACAAGAAAATAAAACAAACAGTAGAACAATTTTTATGGTTATGAGGTCGTAAATATACCTCAGTGTCACGTAACTAGTGTCTTCCACTAAGACCAACTAATTTTCATTATAGAAGCCGAATTAATGCTAATAGTGCTAGTTATAGTGCTAACATGTTTAAAGCATTATTGAGAAGTAATTAGCATAGAGGAGACTCGTTCATGGAGCTTCTAGATAGGCAGTTAGTAGGATTCGATGATTATCTAAGCGGACATCTAAATACTTTGATAGGTTACTTAGGAATTCTCGTTGCAGGACGATATGCTAAAAAGTTTATTGCCCGAATGAAGAAGGTTAGCGAAAACAAGGTTTTTGTCTTCGTAAACTTAAGTGGAGCACCAATAGGAAACGCTACTCTTAATGAGTGGCAGGCTCTAGAAAAGAGTTGGTGGCGATATGGTAGTATAAGGATTGTAACGAGACATGTTGCTACATTAAAGGAATGTGTTCTTGAGCAGGCACGTGATTACGATGTAAAAGTAGGAGCAGCAGGAGGTGTACGAGGGGAAGGGGAACCACCAATTGAGGAGAAGTTGGAAGATATAATTAGAAAACTAAGGTATGTACCCACAATTGACATCATAGTAATATGTTGTCCGCATTTTGAGAGAATAATTGAGGAGAACACAGTATGTAGAGCATGTAAGTTCTATGCAGAACATGGTAGTAAGTGTCCTTACTCTAGGGATCTCAAGATAGTATTTATGGAAGTGAAGTCAACAAGAAGTAAAGGAGAATACGAAGTAACGGAAAGTCAAAAAGAAACACTTAATGATCTGAAAAAATTAGGTTATGAGGTATATCTCGTTATAGTTAACTTTAAGGACTCTATACAAAAACCATTAGCAATGGTAGACGTGTATGCGGTATAATTGTCTTGCCCAAAACTTATCGTTGTTAGAGAAAAACGAATACATGGACACATTTAGCCTTTTACGTAACCTGTTTGTTTACTAAGAAATTCTTCTAACATCTTCTTTATCTTTTCCAATTTCATTATCTCTTCCTCAATGGATTCTCTCATCACAAATAATACTTTGATTAATGCTCGCCTCTCTTCTTCATTTAGATTTTTAGTAAACTCTATTAAATCATATAATCTGCCTTTCTTCTCTAAGAATAGTTCTCTTATAGTTTCAGACAATGTGTTAATTAGGCTTTCTTCAAGATCACTCCAATCACTAATTCTTGTTCCAAGTCTATCCTCTAATTCAGATCCAAATTCTAAGAAGTCAAGAATGTCTGTATATTCTTCCTCAAATTCCTCTAACTCCTCTTCAAATCTTTGTTTATGTTTGATGTTTTCCACGGTTAGGAATAGTTTTATTAAGGGTATCAAATCTTCTCTATTCTTTCTTTTAAGTGCATTAATTACATCATTTGCCGATAAAATCCTTGTTTTTCCTGGGAATGAGAACATGAATGTTAATACTTGTATCCCAAACGGAGTTATGTCTACACGTTTTGATCCACGTTTATCTGTTCCAATATACTCCAGTACATCAAGGTCTATTAAAGTGTTAACTATATTTGAAGCTGAACTTCTAGCTGTTGAGGCTCTCATGTTGTACTCTCTAATGAAATATTCTGTTAGATCCGCTACAGATAGGGGTCCTTCATTGAGTATCTTCTTTAATATGTACTCAGCTTTCTCGGATGATGATATGTACTTTCTTTTGGCATCTTTACCAGACATTCTAGCACCTTCTACTTTATATGTAGAAGGTGACATATAAATTTTATATTAAGTTTTACATAGCTAGTAGGAAAAAAGTTATATACTTGGAAAGAATACGTATATGCTAGAAAAAAGTTAGCAGGTGTGAGGAGTGAGTCAAGTAAGGCAATTAGGAAAACGCTACTCTTTTGTCAAGAAGGTTGCGAAGATGGGTAAAGTGTACATGATTACGGTGCCTAAGGATATAGGGGAGATACTACATAGGAAGGTTGTTCAAGTAACATTAGAGACAATCGAAGATGGTGATAATAATGGTTAGAGTTGCTAGTCTTCTAAAATGGCTTAGTCCTGTACGTAGTGAGCCAAAGATAACAGTATATTTAATAGATTATACTATGCCTTGTGAAGAATCGCTATTCCTTGTTGAACGTAGAAGAAATGGAAGAATAGAGAAATACTGGATAGGACCTAAGGAAATATACAATAGAATAAAACAACTACGCTTCGAATTCTACGGTTTGCTCAAGGACTATGG
Source organism: uncultured Desulfurococcales archaeon (assembly GCA_964448055.1). Taxonomy (GTDB): domain Archaea; phylum Thermoproteota; class Thermoprotei_A; order Sulfolobales; family WANQ01; genus WANQ01. The sequence goes on from CAYUVB010000016.1 coordinate 3,207, forward strand.
TGCTATCAGGACAAGAATAGGGTATATCATTGAAGATCCTAGTGGTTTGAAAGCTTATCTCAATGAGTGGTTGAGGAAATGGGATGACATAGACAAGGAAATGAAGCATCTTATTGAGAAACCTAGTGATTATCCAGACCATTTGGAGTTTATGAAGAATATCGTGAAACTACATCTTCCCTGGCCACCTAAAGAGTCTTGGAAGAGTATCAGAGAAAGAGTAAGGGTAGAGTTCCTACCACTAAAGCTACCCAAGTCCAAGTACGAGTCGTTAATAGAAGAAGCAATTACAAGAATAGAGGAAGACCAAGAAGAATAATCAAAAAGTGATGAAAATGCCCGCTCCCCAACCCCATAAAACAATAAGACAAGGGAATACAAAAACACTACCTTAGGGTTTGTAATAGAAGATACCCTTACGTTTAATGCCGTCAACTTCAACTTCAGCTATGACTACGAAGAGTATATCGCCGCCTTTGATATCGAGTTCACGGGCAAAGTCTTTAGGAAGTGTAACAGTGTAGCTTTCAATACCTCGACTCTTCTTAGTAACAACCTTAACGGAGACCTTTCTGTCCAAACCAGTCCCCAAGAACTGTTACTGTTGTCAAGAATAAAAACACTGCCAGAACTGACAGCTATGACAGAAAAAATAGTAGAGGACTATTTACTCTTCTGGTACAAAAGCTTCAACAATTATTGTCCATTCACGGATATTCGTACACAATGCCTTGATGTAATAGTATCCTGGTCCTTCATATATGTATGTTGTATCAGACTTGCTACCTGCTTCATCCTCAAATAAGATAAGGCTCTCAATGTAGAACTCTTCCCCTTTAGGGTATACGTAGAAGCCAAAACTATGATATTCTTCCCCTGTGTAACTCCAGTTTATACGCCATACGTCGCTTGGAATATAGAAAAGCTCGGTTGTCTTATCAGTTGATCCTTTAAATACTGCTATCGTATTCCACCTTCCCTTCTCCAGGTACGGAATAAATGTTTCTGTTGCTGTCACGGTTGTAGTAACAGTATTTGTAAGCGTTTTAGTTTTGGTGAATGTTTCAGTAGTCGTAAGGGTATTTGTCGCTATAAGAGTTTTTGTAAGGGTTGTTGGCGATACCGTGGTTACTGTTGTGGTTACCGTAGACATGCTTGTAATAGTGTTGTATAGTTCTTTCGTTATTGTTGTTGTTAATGTTTCCGTCTCTTTAACAGTAGTTACATAGGTTTTAGTTATCGTAGAAGTTTCATGGACGGTTTCAAGGGGTATTGTCGTAGGATACACAGTCTCCGTTGTAGTTATCTGTTGTGGAAAAAATTGTGCGCCTATTCCGCTTCCAACAATAAGTCCTACAACCAACATACCAATAAATAGTGCTAGAAGATTTGTTTTCAGAGATCTCACCTAAAATACCAGTTAAGAACCTAGTTGAGGATATGCTATATAAATATGGTGTAGCAAATTTCCAACAGTGTTGAGGAGATGTAAATGGGTTAACTACATTTTCTGGGTGACTTAGTGTTTTTGTGTTCTTGTTCGTGTTTTGTATGTAGATCGGGTAACGGGTAGTTAACTTGGCTCATCAGTTAACTACAAATAAATCTGTCAACGAGAACTATATGGGTGGTATTATACCGCTTAAATATGTAGTTAAACGGGTTAAGGGACACTACTATGTTTATCTACAGAGTAGAGATGTTAACACGGGCAAGGTAACAACCATTTACGTAGGACCACTTGAAAAGATTGCAGAATTCTACATCAAACACGTGAATGAAAAGGGTTTGGTGGACCGGCCGGGATTTGAACCCGGGACCTCTCGGGTGCGAACCGAGCGCTCTTCCAGGCTGAGCTACCGGCCCAGCATTAACAGAGTAGTTCACTGAGTGTTTAAACTTTATTTTAATAGTTTCATGATCATGAGTCAAACCGAAATCTTCGTTGTTAATTGACTCATCAACATGTATAGGTATCTGCGAAGAATAGAATGTAAGCTATAGGGATAAGCAATGCATAGTTTGGTGAATTGTCGAGTCAATAAAATAATTGATAAAATTGCGTATTTTGTGAAACTTAATTATAATGTGGCGGGCCCGCCGGGATTTGAACCCGGGATCTCCGGCTCCGAAGGCCGGCGCCTTATCCTGGCTAGGCTACGGGCCCTGTTGTAGAATGTTGCTTCTGGAGTTTAACTATGTTTGTTTACAATAGTATCCATAGCATCTTTGAACAAAAATATTGATTAATAAAAGTTAATAAATGCGTTGGTATAAGGTGTCTATTGTTTTTCTTCTAGTGCTTTAAGCGCTTTCTCCGCCATATCTTTTATTACTTTGTATGGGTCTTTGGCTTTCATTACGGCTGATGCCACTAGAACTCCTATGGTTCCTAGCTTTATTGCTGCTGCTACGTCTTCACCTGTTGTTATACCTGCTCCTGTTAGTATCTTCACGTTAGGATTGACTTTTCTTATTAATTCTACTGATCGTGTAACAACTTCAGGTTTTGCTTTAGAGACTGGTATTCCTGTTCCTATAAGTTCTGGTGGTTCTACTGCAATCATATCTGGTTCTAGTACGGCGGTTGCAGCACCTACTTCTGGGACATCGCCGCAAACCAGAGTCTTAATACCTAGTTTCTTTGCTTTCGATGTTATTTTATGAATATCAGCTAACTTTATTTGATGTTCACTATGGTTTATAATGGTTCCTTCTACTCCAACTTCTTTTAATGCTTCTAATGGTATATAGCCTGTATGTGCTCCTGGATCATAGGGATCTACGTGTTGCGCGTAAACAGGTATTTCTACTTCTTGTGATATTCTGTATAGTTCTGTAAATGGTGGAGCTACGATTATTATTACACTCGTCTCTTTGGCTACTTTCTCAGCATATTTAGCTATCTCTAAGGCTCTTCTACCAAAAGCTTGTGGATAGGCTTTATAATTTATAGCTATAATGGGTTTCTCCATAATAACTCAGCCTCCATGAAAAGTATATGAAGGTATTTAAAAAGAACATGTATTAAGGGAAGGATATTATTTATCATGTTATCCTAGTTACTCGTGTGCTTCTTCTCCTGATAGCATTGCAGTATGTTTCACTTTAACTTCGTATTCTCTTGCTTCGTAGAATCTGTTCTTTAATTTCTCTAGTACTTGTGGTAGTGTCGTGTACTCCATTTCTTCTGGCCCTAATCTATGTGGCATGAAGGGTCCATGACGTCTCATGTATTCAGCTATTTGTTGTGCTAATCTTCTTGTTTCATCGAATGCTGGGTCATCAAATAGGTCTGCAGGTCCTATGAGTCTACCGTTCTTTACCTGGAACCCTAACGCTATTACTCTTGGTGGTCCATCAAATCTTGTACATTTAGCGTACTTTTGTGGTACTGGCATTAATGGGCCGTGGTGACTTCCTCTCATCCATCCTGCCACTAGGTGTGGGAATGCGAATGGTTCTAGTATTTCTCCTACTGCTGGCAGACCGTGTTGTGCTCTTACTATCATTACGGGGTCGTCTTTTCCTACATATTTACCTGCTATTAGGTTTAATCTCTCAGTACTTACTACTGCTGCTATTAAGTTGTCTGATTTACGATATACTCTCTTAATAACATATCTTGAAGGTGTACCTATTAGTGCAAGTACATCATATACTTCCTCTGGTGTGTTGAGTTTTACCGCCTTACCCTCTATTACATCATAGATCTCAAATATGAATCCTTCATGCATTCTAGGATCTATTACTAGTCCAGCGGTGTTGAATGGATCAGCAAACATTCTGAATAGTGGTAAGTTGAATGCGCCGGGCTCGGTTTTATCCGCCATGAATATTATTACCGGCTCTGATGGTCTCTCAATGATTTCCATCTCTGCTACTCCAGGCCCCAACCCTCTAACGTTTCCCGAGAATGCTTCTGCTAGGAGGTCTTGTCCTGCTGCATATAGTCCTAGCTCTTTAGCTACTTCTGCAGCCTTCTTGAATGCGTCCCATGCTAGTCCGTGTATGTCAGGACTATCTATGCCTTTTTTATGTGTCATTATTAATTCTAGGTCATCGCCTACATGGGTTACGTAGAAGTCTATTATTAGGCCTTTACGCTTGGCTTCAGCCAATACCTTGCTTGCTGCTGCTAATGTATCAGGGTGTGTTATGTGATGGCCTGCTAGAGAACCTATGTCTGCTTTTATAACACTTATTGTTATTCTTTTTTCTTCTTGACTCATGGCTTTTTCCTCTTAGAATACATGGATACCTTATTTCTTGATTTCTAGTTCTCGTAGAGGCTGGTTAAATACTTTTCACATATTAGTCATTATAGAACTCTGTTGTAAAATAAGTTGGTACTATTAGCTCTCCTCTTTTTCTTCCTCCTTTCCTACTGGTATGTAGTAGTATTCGCCTATGGTTTTCTGGTATCTATCCAAGTAGCTTCCTTCCTTGTTAACTCTAGGTCTACCTGTCTGAGGATCTCTTCTAAAGGTTATTCCCAGATCTTTCAAGAACATGTTCATGGCATTTCTTAGTTGCAATGGAGGTGATGCTATACCCTTTATTCCTGGTTCGCCTCTAAACACCATTATTCTATCGCTAATAAAGTCTTGTATACTTACGTCGTGTTCGACTACGAATGCTAGTACTCTTTTCTCTTCCACTATTCGTTTCAACACCTTTGCCACAGTTAAGCGCTCCTCTACATCTAGGTATGCTGATGGTTCGTCTAGCAGGTATATGTCAGCATCACGTATTATGCAGGATGCTATAGCTAATTTCTGAAGTTCGCCGCCACTTAGGTCGCTAGCCTTTTGGTCTAGTAATTTGTTTAATCGAAGTTTTCTTATAACTTCAGAATAGAGCCAGCTCGTAGGATTCAGTGCATTAGAGTTAGCGTTCATGAGGACTTTTCTTACAGTTCCATCAAACATCTTAGGTGAAACATATTGGGGTTTGTAGCTTATTTTCAGTTTCCTATTTACTATACTTGTTGAAATGTCACCTTCATCTGTTTTTATTTCTCCTGCTAATATTCTCACGAATGTTGTTTTACCTATACCGTTGGGGCCCAGTAATCCTACTACTTCACCCTTGTATGCTTCCCCTGGTTCTACCATTAATTTAAATTCGCCAAGTTCTTTTATCAGTTTAGACCATGTTAGAATTCTTTCTTTAGTTTCGGTTTTTATTGATGTCTCTATACTGTATGCATGGAATTTTATTGCTTCAGATCTTATCCTCATGTTCTCTGCGGGAAGGAATCCCTCTAGGAAGTAATTTATTCCATTTCTCGTACTATATGGCTTAGAAACTATACCATAGGCTCCTGGCTCTCCATAAACCACTGATACTAAGTCAGATAGATAATCCAATACAGCTAAGTCATGTTCTACTACAATTACGTATTTATTGTTTTTCAGATAGTTCCTGATTAATTTTGCTGCTCTAATTCTTTCACGAATATCTAAATAACTACTTGGCTCATCAAATAAATAAACATCAGCTTCTTTGCTTAAAGTCGCGGCTATTAATAATTTCTGTAATTCTCCCCCGCTTATCACGTTTATTTTTCTATCCCATATTTTTGTTAAACTCATTTCTTCAGCTATTTCCTTAGCTATTCCACGATCATCGGCTCTTTGTAAAAGCTCTCCTACAGTTCCTTTAATATATCTTGGTACTAATTCGACATATTGGATCTTGTGGGCTACTTTGAGCCTTCCTTCGACTAATTGTTTGAAGTAGTTTTGTAGCTCTGTTCCTCTAAAGAATTTTATTACTTCATCCCAGTTAGGTTCTTTTCCGTAATTTCCTAAATTTGGTTTAAGTTCTCCTGCAAGTATTCTAAGTGTCGTTGTTTTACCGCTACCATTTTTACCTATTATTCCGAGTATCTTTCCTCTTACAGGTATTGGTAGACCATATAGTTTAAACGCGTTCTTTCCATACCTGTGTACTGTTTTCTTCTCTAATTCGTCGGGTAGATTTATTATCGTTATTGCATTATAAGGGCATTTTTTAACGCATATACCGCAGCCTATACATGTTTCTTCATGTATTACAACGTACTTCCTTGTTTCATGTAATTCTATTGCTATCTTCTTCCTTCGGTTAAGTGGACAGAATCTTATGCATTCAAGATTACATTTACTAGGTTTACAGAGATCACGGTCTACGACTGCAATTCTCACCATGGTTACCAGCTGGTAAGAACTATGATGTTTAGGTTTATCAAACTTTATAGCTCTAGAGTACCCTAAATTAAAGTGATGATGAATGGTGACGGCTTTGAGTATATCGATGATATAATCAGTCTGGCACTGAATTCTACTCTTTTATCTTTCTACGTAGGTTAATGCTATCTTCGTGAGTATGGTTAGCTCAAGATCTTTGTCTAACTGTTTTGGTACACCATATAGATCAAGTATATAGTCTATATTTCCTTTACATTTTTCACCTTTAAGATTCATCTTGATTTCTTCAAAAAGCATCCTTTTAACATCTTTAATGTAATGTGGATTATCTGATGCTATAATAATGCATGCGTTTTGTCGAGGGCCTACACCAATCTTTTCTATGGCTTTCCTTATTTGTGTAGTAGCAGATAAATATAGTAAGAATTCCATGGCAGTGTTCTTAGAAATAGCATGTGATTCTCTATGAGCTCTTAGAGCCAATGCTGCAGCGAGCTTGATCTGCTTATCCGAATAATATGCATCACTTCTTATGATTTGTATTATTCCTGATGGATTAGAGTATTGTGAGATAATGGAAAGCATACGGTTTAGTTCTTCCTTACTAGTTATCTCAGTGACATAGGTTTTTACTACTACATTATCTATATTACTTAATATTTTAGTTAATTCTTCTAGAGACAATTCTTGCTATCCTCTTTATCTGCTCTACATCTATGTTTGTCTGACTGGCTATTTCTTCTAATAACTTATCGCTTATTCTTCCGTTGGAGTACTCCCTAGCTAGTTCAGCTTTCTCCCAAGGGAAAATTATCCAAGCGCTCGTAGTTTCAGCATAGAAATCTGGTACTAGTATTGTTGTGGGTTTAACGTAAAGCGTAGCCGTGTATATATTCTTAGGGCCATAAAGTCTTGTCATCTCTATCGCTAATGATAAGCTTTTACCTGTATCTGCTACATCATCTACAAGTAATACATTTTTATTTGATATATCTAGGATTAGTGGGTAAGTTATTATTGGTTGTTCCTTTCTTGTCTCTATACTTTTATAGAATTTTATTCCTAAAACTCCTATATTTTCTATCCCTAGTAGGTCAGCGAGTATCCTAGCTGGTATCCAGCCACCTCTCAATATTGCTATTATTATGTCTATTTTTATATTCTTCTCTATTATTTGCTCTGCTATTTTATATGATAATTCCTCTATGTCTTGCCATGAGGGTGCTATGAACTTATTTTGCATTGTATTAGCCACCGTGATTTACAGGTATAATTTTTAGTTCAAGAACTAGGGAGTTCTCATTACCTAGTATCTCGTTTACAGGTCTGTTTAGTATTAAATTTATGTCTACATCATTAACTAATACTAGTATGCCTGGCTTAGGCTTCATACTCCGTTCATCAAAGAATTCTTTTAAATTGCTATTTAGTTTTAAAGCTATTTCTACCATATCCTTTATCGTAGATTTCTTTGTATCTATATTTAACTCATCTTCTATGTCTACCTTTATTCCTGCTATTCCCTTTACTATAAGTTTCACCATAGCCTATTTATCCTCCCTGTTGAACTTCCATTCTTTTTCTTATTTTTACTAGATGAGTTATATATCCGGCTATTTGATTTCTAACTTTCTTTGAATCAATAGATATGAGTTGCTTTACCATTTGCTTATTGTGTTCAAAGTCCTCATTAAATAAATCAGGGTACATTGAGAGTAGTTTTCTTGCTGTACGCTTTATCATGCTAGTTCTTACTTTGCCCATTACCCTCTCCTCTTCCCTTTGTGCAAGTTATCATACAGGCTCAAGATTTAAGTCTTTATGGTGCGTTATAGCGGCTTATTAGGAGTAAGGTTTATATAGAAGCTCTCCCACCGAGAGACCTGGATCATTGTGGGTGATATATCATGGCAGCAGAGCCTATGGGTATCCCTGTATTAATACTAAAGGAGGGTACTCAAAGAACTGCTGGAAGAGATGCATTAAGAGCAAATATAATGGCTGTTAGAGCTGTAGCTGAAGTCCTAAGAACAACTTATGGTCCACGTGGAATGGACAAAATGCTTGTTGATAGCTTGGGTGATGTTACAATAACTAATGATGGTGCTACGATATTAGATAAAATGGACATACAACACCCAGCCGCTAAGATGTTGGTACAGATAGCTAAAGGCCAAGACGAGGAAGTAGGTGATGGTACAAAGACTGCAGTAATATTAGCCGGGGAACTATTACGTGAAGCTGAATCCTTACTTGAAAAGAATATTCATCCAACAATAATTGTGAACGGATACAAGAAAGCAATGGAAGAAGCAATAAACTACCTATACAATATTGCGGAAGAAATAAACGTAGAAGATGAGGAAGTATTAAAGAAGGTTGCAATGACATCACTTACAAGTAAAGCTGTCCATGGTGCAAGAGAACATTTAGCAAAATTAGCCGTTAAAGCTGTAAGACAAGTAGCTGAAAAGCGCGGAGACAAATGGTACATAGATTTAGACAATATACAAATAGTTAAGAAACATGGCGGTAGCTTGCTAGACAGTGAGCTTGTTTATGGTATTGTGTTGGATAAGGAGGTTGTTCATCCTGGTATGCCTAGGAGGGTTGAGAAGGCTAAGATAGCACTACTAGACACACCACTAGAAGTAGAAAAACCAGAAATTGATGCAGAGATAAGGATAAGTGATCCATCACAAATAAAGAAGTTCCTAGAAGAAGAAGAGCAAATATTAAGCAACATGGTTGACAAGATAGCTGGTGTTGGTGCTAATGTTGTTATTTGTCAGAAGGGTATTGATGATGTTGCTCAGCACTTCCTAGCAAAGAAGCAAATACTAGCAGTAAGAAGAGTAAAAAGAAGCGACATGGAAAAACTAGCAAGAGCAACAGGAGGAAGAATAGTAACACATATTGATGACTTAACACCCAACGACCTTGGTGAAGCAGAACTAGTAGAGGAAAGAAAAGTTGGAGAAGACAAGATGGTGTTCATAGAAGGATGTAAGAACCCAAGAGCGGTAAGCATCCTAGTACGTGGTGGATTAGAGAGACTAGTAGATGAGGCTGAAAGAGCATTAAGAGATGCATTAAGCAGTGTAGCTGATGCAATAAGAGATGGAAGAATAGTTGCTGGCGGCGGTGCAGTAGAAATAGAATTAGCAAAGCATCTAAGAGAATATTCAGCAAAGTTCTCAGGCAAGGAACAATTAGTCGTTCAAGCATTTGCAAAAGCACTAGAAGGACTTGTAGCAGCACTAATAGAGAATGCAGGTCATGATCCGGTAGAGAAACTAATAGAGCTAAGAAGCAAGCACACATCACCTGAAGGTAAATGGTATGGATTCAACGTGTTCACAGGTAAAGTAGAGGACATGATGAAGCTAGGTGTTATTGAACCAGCAGCTGTTAAAGCAAACGCCATAAAAGCTGCCACAGAGGCAGCCACATTAATACTGAGGATTGACGACGTGATAGCTGCTTCACGAACTGAGAAAGAAGAAGAGAAGAAAGGTAAGAAAGAAGAGGAAGAAAAAGAAGAGTAACGTCAACGTCTAAGCGGTTTCTTAGGAATAAACTTTATCAATAATACTTTATTACATAAACCCATGTATTTTTACAATAGTGGGTTCCAAATAGGGTCCACCTACTAATATAGCTTCTCCTACATCAAGGTTTAATGCAGTATAACCTAATTCTTTTCCCAATATCTCAATTAAATATCTTAATTCGGAAGGATTAACTATACGATGTATTATCTTCGTATTAGTATTAGATAATATCTGTATAGTAGTGTCACTAATGTTCTGATTCACTAATATCAATCCTAGTCCATATTTCCTTGATTCAGGTATCACTTGTGATACTACATTATGTTGTCTTTGATAGTTATGAAATTCCTCTATTACTATAACAACATTACTTCCGTGTTCGTTCGTTATCTTTAACTCATATACTTTTTCAAACAATAGCATTGCATATAGAACACGAATACGTGGATTAATTATATGTGATAGGTCTATAATACTTAGTCTATAATTAAATAAATCATTTATGGTTGCCTCATTCAATTTATTAAATAATAATAATCCTTGACCCCATGTTAATGTAAATATTTTCCTATGTAAAGCTGATAGTATTTCTATTTCACTTTTACTTTGAGCAGTATTCTTTTTCTTTTTTATTACTTCGAGTATCTCTGATGCGGTTATTACCTTGTACTCCTTACATAAATCGTTGATCATGTCTATTAGTGTAGATACTTGAGGTGGTGTAAGATCAAGTACTGATTCAAGTATTGAAATGTTTAGTTCTGCATCGCTGCCACAAGATGTAAATGGTATTGGTATATTATCTTTACCCGGTACTCCTGGGGTAAATATCCTATGTTTTAATTTAATTGATGCTTTATTAAGTATATATTGTATTAAGTCCTTGTACTCGCTATGCCAATCAAATACTATGATTGTTGTATCATGATTTTGTAGAAGGAGTTCATACAGAATTCTCTTAACAGTCGTCGTTTTTCCACTGCCTGTGGAACCTACAACATATACATGTCGCAGTACATCGTCTACATATAAGTATGCATTGTTCTCTGTTGTTGTACTTATAATAGTCCCAAGAGTTATTACTCCTTGTTTGTTCTTAACATTACGGAATAGAATTTTTTCTCCAGTACTCATAGTTATATTCTTTTCAAATGTAAGTCTATAATGGATTAATGTAGGTAGAGCTTTATCAAGTCTATCGTGTCTAATTGATTGTTTTATAGTTGTAAGGGGGATTAAATAGAATTCGTGTATATTAGGTCGTTTGATTGGACTTAATTTAATATTTGATGTTATTGACGAGATTATTTCTGGTAGGAGGAGAGAATCTTTTTTCAATGATTGGACATCATCTGATAACACGACTACGTAAGTATTGTAGCCTTCCTTGGAAACAAAACTTGACAGGATTATCTTAGAATTGATTTTGTTTGTTAATGTTATAAGTCCTTTGACGAATTTCTCATAATCGTCATAGGAGGTTTTTGCACTTCGTACTACTTTATAAATAATGGCATATTCTTTTTTGTCATGACTGCTTATTTCGATTATGTAGTCTTGGTTTATTCCATCTATTTGTGTGCCCTTATTCTTAGCTAAGAGTAATTTAAGCACTAGTATGAAGCTGAAGCTTAATAATAGTACTAATAATACCATATATTGTTGCGTATCCATTAATCCCCCAGTTTCAAGATATACTTTAAAAAATGTTGATAGAGCATTCCTTAGCTAAATAGCTTATTTAATTGGTGTTACCTTAACGTATACCTTTTCCATTATAGGTAAGTCCTTTAAAGTATTGGTTTTACCTTCAAGTCTGACAATGAAGCCTCCAATGGATATTAGTACTACTATCCTGTCATCAAGATTCTTCTTAGAGAAAATATATCCGTAACCACAGAAATCATTGCTTGTACACGTAGGTTTTTCGCTCAATATCTGTAATGTAATTCTCTCGGCATTTTCAAATATGTTCAATTCTTCATGTACATCCATGGTTAATGATATTCCATTACAGTTAGCATTTAATAGATATATTTGTGGGATCTTTGCTTTCTCTAGCTTTACATTACTGCACTCGAGCTTTAATTCCATTAATACCCCCATTCAACGTAATATCTCAAAGCTGTTTATATTTCTGTATACAAAACAAGATAAGCGGGCGGAAGATATGAGTATGGCAACGGTTTCACGTAAGCTAGTTTCCGAGATAACAAGTTGGCAAGGTAAAAGAATAAAGGTACGATTAATCGATGGAAGGATGTATGAGGGTGTAGTAGAAGCGATAGATCATCCATCATTTAATATACTACTAAGCGATGTAGTTAATGAGAAAGGAGAAAAACTGTATAAGGTTCTAATAAGAGGTCAACAGATATCGGAAGTAATAATTCCTCAACAAGACATCTTTAACGCCGAAGAATTTGCAAGAGTCTTGCAAGAGGAACTTAAATTAGCGCCAGGAGCCATTAAAGTCTACCCAGAAATAGAGACAGTAATGGTATTCAATAGCATAAAGGTAACAAGGAATGGTGTGGAAGGCTCCGGTCCTCTAGCTCAAAAGGTATATAGCATATTCGAGAAATACATGGCTGCCAAGAAGAAGCAATAGCTATGCTGGTTATTAAGGAGACATATATGTTCGAGATAAAAGATAAAGACCTAGCAGGAAGAATAGGTATACTTAGGACACCTCATGGAAGAATAGAAACACCATATATGTTTCCTGTAATAAATCCTCGTAAGCAAGATGTAGCAATAGATGAAATAATTAGGATAGGCTTTAACGCACTAATAACAAATGCATGGTTAGTGAAGAAATATTATGGAAATAATACATCTAAGATACATGAAATACTTGGTCATAAAGGACCTATAATGACCGATTCAGGTGCATATCAAGAGCTTCAATATGGTTATGTGGATGTCGATCCAATAGAAATAATTGAGTACCAGAAAAAGATAGGAAGTGATATAGCTGTTATTCTTGATAAGCCTACTCCTCCAAATGCTACCTTAGACGAGGCACTAAGTAGTGTAAGAATTACCATCGATAGAGCTTTGCAAGCCATAGAGTTTATAGAAAATACCAATCAATTATGGGTTTTACCCATACAAGGTGCACCTTATATTGAGGCTTTAAAACTAGCTTTAGAGAAGTCCATGGACCCCCGACTATATAATGCGTACAGCATATACGCTATCGGCAGTCCTACGAAATTACTAGAAAGATATGATTATAGAACCATAGTAAGGATTGTAGCATACGTTAGAAGTAGAATTCCACCAGATAAACCTGTTCACCTATTTGGCGCAGGTCATCCCATGATAATACCATTTATGGTAGCATTAGGTGTAGACTTGTTTGATTCTGCATCATATATATTATATGCTAGAGATGAACGCTTGATGTTAAGTAACGGAACAGTTAGATTAAACGAACTAGACTACCTTCCATGCACATGTCCTGTATGCTCCAAGTATACTGCTAGAGAATTAAAGGAAGCACCATATAGGGAACGTGTTAAACTAATAGCCTTACATAATCTATATAAAATAATTGAGGAGATTAAGAGAGTTAAACAAGCAATAAGAGAAGGAAGATTATGGGAGCTACTAGAGGAGAAAGCACATTCTCATCCATCACTGTATGAAGCTTTCAAAGAATTAGTCAAATATAGTAAATATTTAGAAAAAATGGACCCATCATTTAAAGGTATAGTTCATGGCATGTTCTTGTACGATTATTATTCGTTAAAAAGACCTGAAATATTAAGACATAATGAAAGAGTATTCAAGAGATACAAGCCAAGGAAGAATATGATAGTACTTGTACCACTTGATACAAGGCTAAAAGAGAGATTAGATAAATTATACAATATAATAGGTAAGGCTCTTGTAGGTACTGAAGAATACGAGATAGTATTCTATACCCCATTCATAGGATTAGTACCAAAGCCTTTGCTAGGAGTTTATCCGTTATTTCAGTTTGAAGCACCTTTAAGTCCTTCTAAAAATATACTGAGTAGGCTCATTAAGATATTGAAGAAATTCATTGATAAAGCTATTGATAGCAATAAAACCGTAGTTTTGATAACTTTTAGGGATATTGAATGGAGTATGTATATCAGGGAAGCATTGAAGTCTATTGTAAGTAAAGATATAGTACTTGAAGTCCATGATTCCCAATGATCTTATTCATGTGTTTACATGTAAATGTGCTCTTCTCTAGAAGCTTCTCTTCTAAAGGCTTCTTCTTGTTGTCGTATAATTTCAGCTAATTCTTCCTCGATTTTGCGTGCGTCTTCGTATAGTTCACTTACATCTATGGTTATGCCATAAACCTTACCTATTACTTCAACGGCTATAGCTGCTGCTCGTGGATCTAACCTAAGTGGTTCGGCATATGGCAATACTACTATGAATGGTAATAGGTTCATTTCAGCATACATAATCATATGTGCGAGTGGGCCGATTATATAGAGACCCTTCTTCATTAATGGTGCATCAAGCTTCTGTTTACTTTGCGTACCCTTTAACCATCTATATTTCTCGTCTCCTTCCTTTAATTTTATATTAAGTCCGCCTATTAATACTAACTCCTTTATGTCACTTTCCCTTAGCCAATTTATTACTGTTCTAGCATAGGAATCACGATAGCGTTTAGGAGGTAGACTATGATTTACTATTATGGTTATTTTTTCTTTATCAGTAAATATTTCGAATGGAAAAACTATGCCGTAGTCTTCAAGCATTGTATACTCTGGTATTTCTCGTGTAATTATTATGCCTACCCGCCTCAAGTTGAGTTTTTGAGCTATGTAGCGTGAAGCTATATACCCTGTGTACCCGAATCCCGGAAAACCTGTTATTACCACATGGTTCTTGGGCTTAAATTCTTCGAACAAGAGTATCCTGCAATGCTTATCCATACGTTCATCCTCATTAATCACCGTAGTTAGGGTTTGGGTATATTAAGCTTCTTTATACCTTCACGTACCCTTACGGCTTCACCATATGTAAAGGATAATATTTCCGTAGGGCTTAACTTTAATGTGCCAACTGCAAGTAAGTCTAATTGTTCATTTACAACTATGACTTCGTCCCCTGCTCTTAGGTAATCATCTACATATAGTACATGTTTAGCGAAAACATTTCCTCCATCTGCTATAGACTCTGAAACCTCATCGGCTATAACTATTCTAGGGTACTTACTATAATTCCTCCATAAAAGGTATCCACCATAAATATGTAGTATTATCTTTGAATCCCCTGCTCTTATTGAGAACGCCAACCTTCCATCCACATATACGTTGCGTATTCTCAGGGTATTGGGCGAAACAGCTACTGATACTCTATCCAGTGAGGGTATTAATGCTTCGCCTGCACCTAAACCTAGC
>CAYUVB010000016.1:18453-29601 GCA_964448055.1 uncultured Desulfurococcales archaeon
TACTGATACTCTATCCAGTGAGGGTATTAATGCTTCGCCTGCACCTAAACCTAGCTGGTAGTCGGCTAGAACTCTAAGCTCTTCTAGTTCATTAGGTTTTAATGCGCGTTTTTTCATCATATACTCATACCTGTGTTAAGGTAATGGTATTTGCTTCTTCTACCAATAGGTCCTAGAACTTTTTTAACAGCATTTACAAAGTCTTCCATCACTACTATTTTCCTCTTATTTCTGATAGCGTTGTAGCCTGCTTCTGTGCATATTGCTTTGAGATCTGCACCACTTGCTCCTTCAGTCATATCAGCTATCTTCCATAAATCTACGTCTTCACTTAACTTCATTTTACGTGTATGTATCCTAAGTATTTCGTATCTGCCTTTTCTATCAGGTAGAGGTATCTCTATTATTCGGTCAAATCTTCCAGGTCTTAGTATAGCCGGGTCTAATATGTCTATTCTATTTGTTGCTGCTATAATCTTAACGTTACCTAGAGGATCAAATCCATCCATTTCAGCTAATAACTGCATTAATGTTCTCTGTACTTCTCTTTCACCACTAGTACCTATTTCTAATCTCTTAGCTGCGATAGCATCTATTTCGTCTATGAATATTATACTTGGCGCTTTTCGTTTAGCTAATCGGAAGACCTCTCTGACAATTCTAGCTCCTTCACCTATGAATTTCTGAACAAACTCGGAGGCAACAACGCGTATGAACGTAGCATTTGTTTCATTTGCTACAGCTTTTGCTAGTAAAGTCTTTCCGGTACCAGGGGGTCCATATAATAGTACGCCTTTGGGAGGGTCTATTCCGAGTTCTTTAAATAACTCAGGGTGTTTAAGTGGTAGCTCTACAACCTCTCTTATCTCCTGGATCTGTTTTTCAAGTCCACCGATATCACTATATGTTACGTTAGGTCGTTCAATAACTTCCATTCCTCTTACATAGGGGTCCTCTCTTACTGGTAGTACTTCAACTATAGTTGAACCTCTATTGTTCAATGCTACATGTGTTCCAGGTAGAAGTTTACTCCTATCAATTTTATTACTTACAGTTACTATTAGGTTAGGCCCTGTACTGCTTTTAACAATAACTCTTCCATCATCTAATACTTCGAGCACTACAGCCTCTATAAGTGGTGGTGACATAAGCTTCTCTACTTCACTCTTATAGTATCTTAGCTCTCTCCTTAGTGCTGTTCTCTCTGTCTCTAATTCCTTGATTCTACGTTCAAGGAATCGCACATATTCTAGTAATGATTCTAAGTCAACGTTTATTCTATCATCACTTATAGCTGCCATGAATAGCCCCTATACATATTACTTTTCCACGGTAACCCTAAATAATGCTTTACAGCTAATAAATACTTGGGTGATAAAAATAGCTTATGGCGGAGACATAGTATACTGTGAAATGTGTGGAAGACCTATACAGAGGAGACAAGCTATTAAGATATCACTGGAAGGAGCAGTACTACTTGTATGTCCTAGTTGTGCAAACAGAGTTAGAAGTAGACGACAGCAGGAAGTAAGCCCTAGTTCTTTAAAGCCAAGTACCAAGAAACCGTCACCTACTGTCACAAGACCTACTATACAACGTGTTAAACGTAAGCCCGTGCTTTCACCTAAACTTCTTGAAACATATGAGATAGTACCAGATTTTGCTGAAAGAATAAAGAGGGCTAGAAATCGTTTGGGGTGGTCTACTAAAATTCTAGCAGAAAAAGTAGGAGAACCTGAAAGTGTTATAAAGAGAATAGAGGATGGTAGACTAACACCAACAATAGACATGGCTTTAAGGCTTGAAAAAGTACTAAGGATTAAGCTTCTTCAACCAATCGTAGAAGACTATGAGGATTTATCTAGGTATCTAGGTAAGCCCTCATCAGAATTAACACTAGGAGACATAGTCAATATAAGGGTGCGTGGGAAGAAGCAGTAGTGAAACATGGTATGGGTAAGGTAAAGATAAAGTATGCTGATAAACACAAATGTAATATTGGTAATTCCAAGAAAGAATAGCGTATATATTGATGAAGCATGTATGTTGGTAAAAACATTAGGTTTAAATATCGCTAAAACATACATGGTTAGGAAACCTAATCCAAACTATTATATTCCTCTACACATCTCTCGTAAGATCAAGGAGTTAATAGATGGTGAAGGTATAGAATTAGTAATACTATATGATGATGTAAAGCCTAGGCAAATAGTTAATCTAACTAAAGAGTTAAATGTTGAAATATGGGATAGAACAAGACTTATACTTGAAATATTCTCTTATCACGCAGGTTCTATGGAGGCAAAACTACAAATAGAGTTGGCTCGAATAAGACATGAATTACCATTAATTAGAGAATACATAAGGCAAGCCAAGCTTAAGGAACTACCTGGATTTCTAGGACCAGGTAGATATGCTATTGATGCATATTATAGGATGCTTCGTACTAGAGAAGCAATAATACGTAGAAGACTAAGAGAATTAAAGAATAGAAGAATAGAAAGAATTAAAAGTAGAAGAGAGCAAGGACTCCTACATATAGCTTTAACAGGATATACCTCGGCAGGTAAAACAACACTTTTCAACACGTTGACAGGTGAATCTAAACCTACTGGTCCGGAAGCATTTACAACTCTTCATACTAAAGCCAAGAAGATATATGTTAATGGCCTAAATGTTATTGTGAGCGATACGGTAGGGTTCATACGAGATGTACCTATAGAAATAATAGAAGCTTTCCATGCTACTCTAGCCGAAATAGCTTACTCAGACATAGTAGTGCTTATACTAGATGCATCAGATGAAGACCCGGAAATGATTGAAAAATTGGATTTGAGTCTAAACACTTTAAGTAGAATAGGTGTAAGCGGTAAGCCCCTACTGATAGCATTGAATAAGATAGACCTTATAGACTCATATGATGAAGTGAAAAGGAAGGTGGAAATAGTTGAAAATATGTCAAAGCAACTATATAGTAATACTAAGGCGATAGTCCCTATTTCAGCACTTAAGAATATTAATATTGATTTGTTGAGGAATGAGATTTGGAGGATACTCAAAGAATTAAATGGAAAAGAGTATATGTTTTAAGGCTAGGTCATAGACCTGAAAGAGATAAGCGTATAACAACCCATGTAGGATTGGTTGCCCGAGCTTTTGGTGCAAATGGGTTCATATTAGCAGATAGTAATGATATTAGCGTCATAAACTCATTAAGAAAAGTTGATGAATCGTGGGGTAGAAGACTGGTAACAATAGAATATGGAGTTAACTCAATAAAATACATTAAGGAATGGAAAAAGAGTGGTGGAGAGGTAATACATCTAACAATGTATGGTGCGAACATAGACTATGTAATAGATAAGATACGTAGATCTCCTAAAGATAAGTTGATAATTGTTGGTGCAGAGAAGGTGCCTGGAATAATCTATGAGTTAGCTGACTATAATGTAGCTGTAGGATTTCAGCCGCATTCAGAGGTTGCAGCTTTAGCAATTTTCTTGGATAAGCTTTTTAGCGGAAAGGAGCTATACTATGAATACTCGGGTGCTCGTATAAGGATATCACCTAAAGCTAAAGGAAAGAGGGTATATAGATGCCGTCAGTAGATGAGCTACTATCATTTATAGAGGCAATGATAGGCCCATCTGCTAGGAAGGTGTTCAAGTACTTAATGGAATTAGGTGAAGAAGCTAGTGATGATGCTATAGCTAATGCTCTGGAAATGAAGATAAACGATGTTAGACGAGCTCTTTACGCTCTATCCGAATATGGTCTTGTATCCTACCGTAGGGTAAGAGACAAGACCAGTGGATGGTTCATATATTATTGGAGGATAAATGTAGAGGATATAAACAACATACTGCTTGTACGTAAGAGGGATATCTTAAGGAAACTTAAGGAGAGACTAGAGTACGAGGAATCGAATTCCTTCTATTACTGTCCAGTTGATGGTACGCGTTATACCTTTGAGGAAGCATTTGAAAACGGTTTCACATGTCCACGTTGTGGTGCAGAACTAGTGTACATAGAGAATGATAAGATCAAACAAATACTCATGGAGCGTATAAGGAAACTTGAAGAGGAACTAGAACGTGAATCGAAGATTCAATCTAGTTGACCTTTTCTGTGGTGCAGGAGGTTTCGCTTTAGGTTTCAAGCAAATAGGTTTTCGAGTACTACTTGGAATAGATAACGATAAAGCTCCTGCTAGGACATTTAAATACAATTTCCCTGAAGCCATAGTATTAACTGAAGACATCAAAGAGGTTTCATGTAGCGAAATACTACTTTTGATCAAAAGATTTCTAGGCGAAGACATAAACATTGATGTAGTAATAGGTAGTCCACCATGTGAGCCATTTACAGCAGCGAATCCTAAACGTATGAGAAATCCTATCGATCGTCTATATTCTGATCCAATTGGTAGACTAGTACTGCATTTTATAAGAATAGTAGGTGAGCTTAAACCTAAGGTATTTGTAATGGAGAACGTGCCCGGGATTCTCGAGCCCTCAATAATGCGTGCTATAAGAAGAGAGTTTCAGCGTGCTGGCTACGATGAAATATACTTTAACAAGTTGCTAGCAGAAGACTACTGTAACCCGTCTCATAGGCTAAGAGTGTTTATATCAAATATTAAGATTAAGCCTCCACGTAAATGTATCAAGCCTCCAACAGTAGAAGAGGTACTTAAGGATTTACCTCCACCAGGTTCTAGGGAAATACCGAATCATGAGCCATTACCACTTAGCAGTAGAAAGTTAAAGAGGATAGCAAGGCTTGGTTGGGGTAAGCCGTTAATATACTATGAGGGAGCTAATAAGAGATTACCTAATCTCATAAGACTAGATCCTCGTCGACATGCTCCTACAGTACTCGGTTCATCAAGGTTCATACACCCATATGAGAATAGGTTTCTTACGGTAAGAGAACAAGCAAGGCTCATGGGATTTCCCGATAATCATGTATTCTTTGGTGGAAGAGACGAACAATATAATCAAGTAGGTGAAGCAGTACCAGTTCCTCTCGCAAAAGCTATAGCAGAAGAGGTTATCAGATACCTGGAGGGGGAAGGATAATGTCATGGGAGGTTATCGTAGTACTACATGATGTATCAAGTGTACAGAGAATACATGACGTAGCAAAATTAGTCTACGGTTTTGGTGATAGGCACTTGTTTGTTATATCAAAGCCTAGTGGTGCAGCGGCACAGATAGGTGTACCAGAAGTTAGTCGTACAGCGTACAAGAATAATAAGCCACTTCTAGTACTACCAGATATACGTGATGCAATAGAATTGCTTAAACCAAGACAAATATTTACGATAAGCTATAAGTATGGTGAAACAATAAAAATGGATACCATAGAATATGATGAACCGTTAATGATAATAGTAAGTGGATCTGAGGCTGGTCTCTCTAAGGAGGAAGCATACTTAGGTAAACCAGTAAGATTGCCAACAAATGATGATGTAGGACCAGTAGCTTCATTAGCTATCCTAATGTATATTCTAGAGGAAAAGAAGAAAAGAGTAAAGAAATAATACCCCCACAAAAACTACGAGATAATGGTAAACAGTTTAAGGGCCCGTCGTCTAGCCTGGTTAGGACGCCGCCCTGACGAGGCGGAGGTCCGGGGTTCAAGTCCCCGCGGGCCCACCACTTCTCCTCTATAGCTAACGTATGGATTTTTACTTGTGGATAACTTGATTAGCTTCATACTAAGTAGTTGTAGTCTAGATGATGAGAACCACCGAAGCAGAACGTTATTGAGGTGAAGAAGCCCTGCGAAACTGATTATTCTTAAGACCTCGCCTTGAATCCTTCGGGGGTTCTCTTAACCCTACCAAGTATGCTTAGAACACGTAGAGCACGAACAACTAGTTTCTGTGGTAGACTTGTTGAAAGAGATAGGTCTTTAACCTTGAATATAGCATTAGGTGCATTAGCTAGCGTCCTCTGCACCTTGCCAACTATTTCCTTAGGCACTGTATACCATGATATACGTGTCCTCTTAGCATACACCACTATGTACTCTTTCCCATAGTCTAGTAAGAGGCCTTTACGTGATACAATTGTTGTATCTATAGTACAATATACTAGTTTCTTCCCAATATCAGTAACCCTATAGTATACTCTTTCACCTATAACCTTCTTCTCTACGACACCAAACTTCGTAAACCACCATAGAACTCTCCTAGCTATGGGGGTTCTAACACCAACCCCTAGGGCCATATCCCTAGCACTAAACTCTCCTCTACCTTCAAGCCATAACACGAATGGTAGGAGCCAAGGCTTAGATGCAAGTAAGCTTAGATATCTCCTACAATCATTACTGCTCACGGAATCACCCTACCATGCTACTATGGTTTACTAGAACAAGTTATTAAACTGTCAATACGAGGGGTACCCGGAAAATCTAGTAGGTGAATTTGAGTATGGAGTACAAGGTAAAGGATAAATCACTTGCACCAAGGGGTAGGCTCCAAATAGAATGGGCTGAAAAACATATGCCAGTGTTAATGTTAATAAGGGAAAGATTCAGTAAAGATAAGCCATTGAAAGGTATTAGGGTTGGAGCAGTACTCCATGTAACCAAGGAGACAGCAGTCTTAGTTAAAACATTGAAGGCTAGTGGCGCAGAAGTATATCTGGCAGCAAGTAATCCCCTATCAACACAAGATGAAGTGGCTGCTGCACTCGTAGAGGAAGGAATACATGTTTATGCTTGGAGAGGTCAAACATCAGACGAGTACTATTGGTGTATTCGCCAAGTAGCTGAAGCAGAACCCCACGTAGTAATAGATGATGGGGCAGATCTGCACGCTATGTTACACAAGGAATACGAAGATATAGCAAGGAGGATAAAGGGTGGAACAGAGGAAACAACAACAGGTGTCGTAAGGCTTAGAGCACTTGAACGTGAAGGCAAACTCCTATACCCTGTAATAGCTGTAAACGATGCATACACTAAGTACTTATTCGATAACAGGTATGGTACAGGTCAAAGTACTATTGATGGTATTCTACGTGCAACAAACATATTGTTAGCTGGTAAGAAAGTAGTTGTAGCAGGATATGGCTGGGTTGGCCGAGGAATAGCTATGAGAGCACGTGGTATGGGTGCAAGAGTAATAGTAACCGAAGTAGACCCCATAAGAGCACTAGAAGCAGTAATGGACGGATTCGATGTGATGCCTATGAAGGAGGCGGTTAAGATAGGGGAAGTTTTCATAACAGCTACAGGCAATAAAGATGTAATAACAAGAGAACACTTCATGTTAATGAAGGATGGTGTTGTACTAGCTAATGCGGGACACTTCAACGTGGAAATAAGTGTTAAGGATCTAGAAGAAATAGCTGTATCGAAGAGAGAAATAAGACCCTATGTAACAGAGTACAAGCTACCAAACGGTAAAAGACTATACTTGTTAGCTGAGGGAAGACTAGTAAACCTTGTAGCAGCTGAAGGACACCCAAGTGAGGTAATGGATATGAGCTTCGCTAACCAAGCACTAAGCGTAGAATACATAGTCAAGAACCCAAGACAACAACCCAGGGTATACCGTGTACCTAGAGAAATAGATGAAAACGTTGCACGCCTAAAACTAAAGACAATGAACATAGAAATAGACGAACTAACACCAGAGCAAAAGAAGTACCTAGAGTCATGGAGCCTAGGAACGTAAACACTTAAACCCCCACAAATATAAGATACACTCCGGAACCACTCATATCAAAAGGGGCCCGTAGCTCAGCCAGGTAGAGCGCCGGGCTCATAACCCGGTGGTCGGGGGTTCAAGTCCCCCCGGGCCCACCAGTTTTCTACCCCATACAACTACTCAGAGAACAATATATTTTATAGATATTAAACTATATCCCTCAGAAGGAGGTAAGCCTTAAGGGGGGATGATGTGGAACCCCGAATACTCGATTCCACAGTAGCCTTCTCTTTGATGAGAGGAGCCCCGCATAACTGACCTCACTTGATAGGTTTAGGTGGTGTAATGTTGTATAAAATTGAGAAGGGTATAGTTAGTAAAGTAGATAAAATTCTAGGTGAAGAAGTAGATAGGATAGATAAACAGTTATCTATTAAGGATGAGGTAAGAGAGAAGATAATAAGAATTACGCGTGAGATCATAAGAGATTCAAGTAACTGTGTATCGAATATACATTTAGGTAGGATTGATGAAGCTAAACAGTTACTAGATAGTCTACGCGATAAGGTTGTTGAGCTAAAGAATATTGTTAGAGATCACCCAGACTTGTACTATAGTGGTACAATCTATAATGCTTTATCGGAATATGTTGAATGTTTATCACTTTACTCCATTATTATGGGGGAAGGTGTTCCAAGGCTAAGCGAGCTAGATATACCTATACCACCCTACCTTCAAGGACTTGGTGATCTTGTTGGAGAACTACGTAGAATAGCATTAGAGATGCTTAGGAATGATAGGGTGGATGAAGCACTAGTACTCCTTGACCTCATGGAGACCATATACTATAAACTTAGAAGTCTTCACTACCCAGATGCACTTACGCCCGGACTTAGACATAAGGTTGACGTTGCTAGAAGGCTAATAGAGGATACTAAGGCATTAATTATAGATATAGCTAATCGAAGAAAGCTGGAGAGAACCCTAAAGGAATACATCGGTAAAACTTAGGCATAGAGCCCATAGTATTAGATGTTATGGGTTTCTAGTTTTCTAGATTTTAAAATAGTATGTTGGGAATCTATAAATTTAATTTAGTTTTAGGGAGTCTTATTAACCTCTGCTACATATAATGGTGGGGGAAAGATTTGACTAAAACTTCTCGGGTACGCCTCATCGAGGAAGACTATGATTATATCGCTATTCTAGAAAAACACTTAGAAAAGAATATGTTAGAGAAACTTCTACGTATACGCGACCCAGAACTACATCGATGGATAGCAGATGTTATTAGGATTGCTAAACCAGCTAAAATATACCTCATAACAAGTGAAGAAGATTTCGAATATGTGAGACAAGCTGCTTTACGTAATCGTGAAGAATTGCCTACACGCTATTCAAAACACACTGTTCATTTTGACGGGCCCAGGGATCTTGCTAGGGATCGTAAAAATACACGTATTCTCTTGCCGGGTGGAGAGAAGATACCATTCATAAACACCTATGACCGTGATAAAGGTCTAGAGGAGATCAAAGAACTATTAAAAGACATTATGCACGGTCGTGAGGTGTTCATAGGCTTTTATTGTTTTGGGCCCAAAAAGTCGCCGTTCACACTACATGCAGTACAGATCACGGATTCTGCTTATGTAGCGCATAATGAGAACATATTATACCGTGTCTGCTATGACGAATTCGTTGAAAAAGCACCTGATCTTCACTATGCAAGATTTATACACTCAGCAGGAGAGAAAGATGAGAATGGATGGAGTAAGAATATAGATAAAAGGAGAATATACATAGACCTCCATGACTATACGGTGTATAGCGTTAATACACAGTATGGAGGTAATACCATAGGACTAAAGAAACTAATGTTTAGGTTATGTATATATAAGGGGTATCTTGAAGGATGGCTTTGCGAGCATATGTTCATAACTGGTATACGAGGACCCGGTGACCGGTTAACATATTTCACAGGAGCTTTCCCAGCGGGTTGTGGTAAAACATCTACAGCATTTATGTCTGACACCATAGTCGGTGATGATTTAGCAATAATAAAACTCGTTGATGGTATACCTCATGCAGTAAATCCTGAAATAGGAATGTTCGGTATAATTGATGGAGTAAACCCGCACGACGACCCAGTTCTCTATAAGCTACTAATAGATCCAAACAACGAGATTATATTCTCGAATGTATTATTAACTGAGGATGGCGAAGTATGGTGGCATGGTAAGGAAACCCCGCCTAAGCCAGGCATAAACTATGCAGGAAAATGGTGGCCTGGTAAAAAGGATGAAACAGGAAGAGAAATTAGGCCATCGCATCCCAATGCAAGATTTACTATATCACTACGTGTTTTACCAAGTCTAGACCCAAGAGTTGATGACCCATTAGGAGTACCCGTAGGTGCAATGATGTTTGGAGGTAGAGATCCAGATACATGGCCTCCAGTTGAGGAGGCGTTCGACTGGGTACACGGGATTATAACCAAGGCTGCTGCACTTGAGTCAGAGAAAACAGCTGCAATATTAGAAAAGGTAGGTGTAAGAGAATTCAACCCATTCGCAATACTAGACTTCCTACCTATATCAATAGGAAAGTTTATACAATTACACCTAGACTTCGCGGGAAAAGCGGCAAAGACGCCAAAGATATTTAGTGTCAACTACTTCCTTAAGGATGAACAAGGACATTACATAGCTGATAAAGTAGACAAGAAAGTATGGCTTAAATGGATGGAACTACGAGTACACGATGATGTAGGTGCTATAAAAACACCAACAGGACTTATACCAATATATCAGGACTTAGTAAGGTTATTCAAACAATACTTAGATAAGGAATACTCAGAGCAGAGATACGAGAAAGAATTCACACTAAGAATCCCTCAACAACTAGCGAAAATAGAAAGAATATGGAGCATATACGAACAGATACCAGATACACCAAGAATATTATTCGAAACCCTACGCCAACAAAAACAGAGGCTAAAACAGGTACAGGATAAATGGGGTAACTATGTCTCACCATTCAAATTCGACCGTTGTTAATTAAAACAGAACCCGTCAAAGATACCCAGTAAGCATAACACCACTATATAAGATAATCCAAGTACTATAATAATAAGTAAACAAATTAATGTCTATATTAATACTTTTTAATATACTCCTTAAGCTCATCATAGATTACCGATAGTTTAAGTATACATTTTCTCTTAAGAGACAACTAGATTTTAACCCCTAAAACCTACTTCTAAGTACGTATATACTGTAGAGGTGTTCTTGTTTATGCCGTTTATACGTAGAAAAAGAAAACTCCCCCTAAGAGTAAGAAGACCTTATGTCTACTCCACCAATAACAATAGACCGTGATAAACCTGTAGAGAAAGCAGCAAAACTAATGTATGAGAACAATATCGGGAGCGTAATAGTAGTAGACAAAGACGGTAAAATAGAAGGTATTCTCACTGAGAGGGACAT
>CAYUVB010000016.1:29701-35691 GCA_964448055.1 uncultured Desulfurococcales archaeon
AGCTTCCTACTATTATCGTCCTAATACCTAGGCTTCTTCCTGCCTCCAAGTCTATAGCATTATCTCCTATGAATACTACTTCCCCTGCATTTACTCTAAGCCTTTCTAGCACTAGTAGTAGCTGTAAGCGTCTATCAGCTACGTCATCACGTGTAATTACTAAGTCAAATAACCCGCTTATGCCCATACGGTCTAATAAGGGCTTAGTAGTCCTCCAAGAACGAAGAGTAACTAACACCAACTTGTACCCACAAACTCCGAGCTCTGCAAGTAGTCTGTGTATATCTCTAGGATATCTAGCTGAATCAATGCTATCAAGTTCAGCTTCTTCAATAATCCTTAAAGCCTCACTAAATCTCCATCCAAGACTCTTAAACCTCATAACCATGGTTGCTAAGGGCTTTAAGCATACATTCCTGCTAATACCAAGGATCTTTCTAACCTTTTCCCTAACGAGATCCCAGTCTATATTTGTCTCAGCTAATGTGCCATCGAGATCTAATATTATAATATTCTCTTTCATGGTCTACTAATCCGTGTTATGCGATGTTATTGTGGAACTATATATCTATGCTGGTCTTAGACTTATGGTGCATGTGTGTTCTTGCTTTATACTTGTTTCAAGTTTTCAGTCTATTAATTATCTTTATAGTACAAGAGTCTTCAGCTAATACTATCTAAGGTAATTATAGTCTAATATTTACACGTTGTATAGGTGAGTTAGGGGATAGTAGGTTTCAGTTACTATATAATACCATTAGATACTTGTATACTTGCACCAGTTTCAAGGCAACAATCCTTGAGTCATGGTTTTCCCTAGCCTATCTTGCCTGTAATATTAAAGTATATCCATGTAAGCATGGTTATTAGTAAGTCAACACTATTATGTATATCTGTAGGAGATCTTTATTCCCTCCAGCTGATTCTATCCATTAAAGGAGAATAGTATACAAGTCTATTTGAGTAAGGACCTAGACCTAAATCTTAAGGTGTACGCAGAATATTAGTTATATAATGATTATTGTAACTAGGTATACCTTGACCTAGTGTTCTAACACCATTCTCCTCTAAATGCAATGTAAGCTCAACGTACTCCTTGATACTCTTGCCAGCAATACTAACTATCACATAGGAGTCGTGCTCCCTAGCAACCCTTACAAGACCAGGCAACTCCTCCAAGAACACGTCAATCCCGGGATTCCGGAGTCCAACAGCATTAATGTAGCCGTAGGGAAGTCTAACAATACTTGGCGGAGGATGACCCCTCCTAGGCTCAACCGTAATAGTCTTAGTAGTAACAGCGCCAACACCCTCCCTAATAAAAGCCATAAGAGCCCTTACACCAGGAATACCAGACGCAATAACCAAGGGATTCTTCGAGACAACACCCTTAGCCAACCCAACAGACAAGTCAACCAAGACGTAGAACCCTCCCACAACACGCTTAGTATAGAATAAGTCTCCAAGTAACTATTTCTACATTTCCCCCAACCAGGCCACAACCAGACCAAACACTCAGCCAACAGCAATCGGAAGGAATAGTCTATTTAGGGAACGAGTATTTCAGCTTAAGGTATGCTCTAATCCTGGGCAATTACATGGGAGTCTATGGCAAAACCTGTGTTGAGGGCTTCAAGTGCTCAGGGAAGCTTACCTTAATTAACGGTAATGTTTAATCAAGTATTCAGCTAGCCTATGTAGGCCTCGTCGTTAAGGTTATTGAGGCCTCATCATATAATACTGTACTTGTAGGTGGTGGTCCCTGGAGGCAGAATCACTAGAACTAGCCCAAATACTCCACAGTGAGCGTGTCCCATACAAGGATAAGGAGAGGTTGTTCACGGTTCTAGGCCTCCTCCTATCAAACCGTATATCCCTTGGCAAGGCAGCTGAGCTACTAGGACTACGCATAGACCAGTTATGGATTCTCCTAAGAAAACTAGGCATAGAGTACACCATCTACAATGACGAAGAGGTTGAGGAAGAACTTGAAGCCTACCAAAGAGTCTTCGAGGAAAGCCGTACTTAACACCCCGCCAATAATAGTCTTAACAAGGCTCAACCTACTAGAAGAAGCCATCAAGCTATTCGACGAAGTAGAAATCCCTCGCGGAGTCCTAAAGGAGTTAGAGAGAAGAAAAGACGATGTATACGAGAAAGTACTGAGACTCATCAACGAGAACAAGGTTAAGCTAGAAGACATAGAACACGTCTTCCCACGCCTCGGCCTAGGAGAATCATCTACAATAATACTTGCACTAAAACACAATAAGATAACCGTACTAGACGACCGTAAAGCCCGACGCCTAGCACGTGAACTAGGACTAGAAGTTATAGGCTCACTCGCCATACTACGTAGACTAATAGATAAAGGCGTAATCAAGGAAAACCCCGAGCTACTCTACATCAAACTAGTAGAGATAGGCTTCTACATAGACCATAAAACATACAACAAAATATTCAGAAAACAAGACCAAAACCAGCAAAAAAGCCCCCCCAACAAACAATACCCAACAAAAACTCAGCCAGCCTCGGCTAGGAGAGTTGTCTAAGGTCAAGGCTACACTAGGCTCTAAGGCAACCATGTCTCCCTAGTCGATCCACTAGGTTTATCACTACCTTAATACTAGTTTAACCAGTGGGTACCAGCAACATGGTGTATACGAGTAAACGAGTAGTAATCGAGCTCCCCCCAGGCATCCGTCTACCACCAGGTGAAGTGGAATCCAGGATCCGGGTCGAACTAGCCATACGTCTCTACGAGAAACACATAGTATCCTTTGGGCAGGCCCGGAGAATAGCCGGGATCCCCAAGTGGGATTTCCTTGAACTACTTGCACGTGAAGGCATACCCATACACTACGACACCGAAGACCTAGAAGAAGACCTAAAGCAAGCAGAGAAAACACTAATCCCACGACAACACCACTGCTAAAACAACCCTCCCTAACCCTCAACCAGCCTCCACCAAGAAAACCATCCGGGAAGCCAAGCCACCGCCAACCCTGCCACCAGCAAACACTAATTCGACGACACATCTTCCACGAGCAAGCAGGTCAACAACCAAGCCAACATCACCACCCATGCCCCGGGAGACAAACTCCTTATCAACTGGATGAGTCAGGGAGCCAACAACCTTAAACGCAATATTACGCAACACATCCCCAGGGAAATGAGCCAAACCCTGACTACTCAACACAACACTAACACTGAAGTCTCTGGTAACAAGTATGGTATAGCATTATAGCATATGATATCCGTGTATCTTAGTATGTGAGTATGATAAAGGGAGGGGGAGGGGTCTTCTTTTCTTTTGGGTCTCTTAACCTTCTTCTCTATGACTCCATTACGGGTTATGATGTATGCTTTCTTATCCTTGTATGCTTGTTCAGCTTGCTTAATGTACTCGCGTACTTGTAATCTTATCAGTAGGCATATTTTGTCTCTTAGGTTGGCTATAGGCTGTGGTTTCCAAGGTATCGTTGATACAATGTGCTTTATTGTTATTTTCGCCTTCGTTATTTTCTCCCAATGTTTCATGTATGGTAGTATTGTTAGGAGAAATCTTACTATCATTGGATAAGAAGCAGTTGCTAGCTCGTATACCACTAGCTTTCCCTTCCAAGGTCTCTTAAGTTGTGGACTCCTATCCTTCCCCAATCTAAGTTTTATCCCATACTTAAGCCATAGTCTACGTAGTGCTTCAAGCAATTCCTTATCAGCGTTATAGATAGCTACTCTTGGCTCAAACCTTGGCCTATAATTCATTCTTTTCCTCCTAACAATAGCAAGCGATATTCCTCCATCACTATCAAGTAATCCAGCCGTAAAAGCTGCTAGGAGATCCTTTGATTCTGCATAGAACAATGTAGCTCTTGGTCCTTTAACAGCTAGTGTCTCAGCTATTTCAGCTGATATCCATGCATAGATGTTCCACTTATACGGTGTTGCACCACCACGAACTGGGTACTTCCTAATCTTACCGTCGATGCTTAGGGGTAGGAATCCTTCAACAAAGGCTCTCTCCATGGCTGGATGCGTTGTAGATACTTGTGCCCTCCATAGATGTTGGCTTCGCTTATCCTTGACTAGGGTAACATCACCTAATACTAGTCCGTGGGCATAGGCTATTTGTATTGGGTGGACTTTATGTGGGAAAAAATTATGTGTTTCACCCTCCCCCTCCCATATTGGGGGTCTGGGGCTTTGCCCTCCCGGAGGGGCACGGCTCATTCTTCCACCCCCTAGCCTTGGGGGCATGCGGGGGTGACGGTTTCGCCCCAGACCCCCTACAACAAAAACTTCTAGCGCCGTGTTGCCCTCCGGGAGGGTTGCCGTCACCCTGTCCGCCCAATAATACATCGAGTATTTTTAACAGGTCGCATGGTGTATTCTTTTTATACCCTTCTATTTCCATGGGTGCCGCTCCACTTGTGGGATATATTACTTGGATTAGCGGCAAGTGTCTTTGGAGGTGTCTATGCTTGGTGGTGGTTTAGTATTGGTCGTTGGAGAAGTTTGTTGAAGAGAATACTTCAACGAGGACTAATCATAGGCAAGATCATAGACGTGTTTCTACCAAGTACTGGATGGCTATCACTAAGTAGACACAGCTATTTCGGTAGCAACGAAAGCAACTATACCTATATTCATATTGATCAGAAATCAGTAAACATCATGCGTGGCCTAATAGGAGAAACCATCGGCTGGGATCCAAGCGTTCTACTAAACCCTCATATCCTCATTGTTGGTGCTAGCGGTTGGGGTAAAACAAGCTTCCTACGTAGATTTACCCGCTTCATATGGGAAAATAGATTCAATGGATTAAAACTAATAGTATTTGACTATCTAGGCCACTTTACCAACCTGGGCTTACCCGTAGTAGACCTAGCTGAAACACCTCTCGAGCCATTAAGCCTACTCGCGTCTCGTGAAGTAGAATTCAGTAGTGGTAGTCCTAGTAGGAGAGCACGAGCATTCACCGAGGCCTTCTGCGTGGCAACAGGGCTAGGACCACTACAATTAGGAATACTATTACAAGCTACTATCCAGGCATTCAAGTCTAAAGGAATAAGCGATGGCGATAGAGGTAGTTGGAGAAGAGATCCACCACAAGTACCAGACATCATAGAAGGACTACATAAAGTAGTCAAGTCCCGGAGACTCGAGGAAGTCAATAAGCTTGAAGCAAGACTACACGAGATAATGCTCACATATAACTCATCGAACAATACTATTGGTTTAAAGAGTATCTATAGGGTGCTGAGGGAGTATAAGGGCGTAGTACTGGATATGCATGCACTAGATATTCATGCAAGGATATTCTTCACAGACCTAATAGTACGTAGACTACTTGACTATGCACAATCATCCAAGACAATACTAAACATAATGCTAGTAGTAGATGAAGCCAAGTATGCAGGCTTCCTAGATAAACGAAGCACTGAGACAAGACCAGGAATAGAAGCAGCCCTCATAGCCAGAAACTATGGAGTAGGAGTAGTACTAAGCAGCCAAGGAATAGCACACTTCCCCAGCGACGTACTAAGAAACACAGCATTCAAGATAATAGGAACACTAACATACTCAATGGACAAAGAATACATATCAAAAACCATGGGCCAAGAAGTAACATA
Source organism: uncultured Desulfurococcales archaeon (assembly GCA_964448055.1). Taxonomy (GTDB): domain Archaea; phylum Thermoproteota; class Thermoprotei_A; order Sulfolobales; family WANQ01; genus WANQ01. The sequence goes on from CAYUVB010000016.1 coordinate 35,338, forward strand.
CGTAATAGAAAACCTACCCAGAGGATACAGCGTAATAGAAATACAGAGCGCAAGAAACCTAATACCAACAACCAAACACCTATCAAGAATGATATTCCTAGTAGAACAAGCAAAAGACATCACATACTACACATAGGCACAAAACCAGACAATAAGTCAAACAATTACAACAAGCCTGCTGGGAACTAGGAAGCAAAGAACACATAGCCACGTCTCAATGTAATAATAGAAAGAAAAATACGAGAAAACAAGCCTAGGACAAGAACTTAGAAAAATAGCAAAGAAATACATGGACCAAGTAGATAAACTAACACCACGTGAAAGAGAACTACTAAGAAAAATAATAGAGCTAAC
>CAYUVB010000017.1:0-33034 GCA_964448055.1 uncultured Desulfurococcales archaeon
TTCTCCAAATCCTCTAACACTATAGCACTCCTCGTTCTCTTAGTCTTCAGGACTATGTATTTAGCGAACTTCCTATACCAATCAACAACGATGTTTCTTGAACGTCTATGTAGACTTCTTATCCTATCTAATATCCTCTCGTTGTACCTCCACATTCTTGGATGCTTCTTCTGAATCCTCTCAGCATGAATCTTCAACGATAGTGCTTCCATAAACCTAGTATCTATCCTCCTAATCCTCTTACCATTGTAGACAACAACTTTCTTAAGGTTGATATCAATGGAAATCAATCTCTTGGGCTTATATGGTTTATACTCCCATCTGAACGGTATAGCTATCCATATTCTTCCGCTTCTATCAATGCTTACAGTTACCTCGTACCATTTCTTCCCTACGAATTTCTCTACATAGCTTCTATGGTGTAGTAGCTTTATCTTAAACACTTTATTTCTCAACTTTACCATGACTAGTTGTTTCTCTAGGTCTACTCTAGCATCATACTTGTCTAGTCTAGCTGATAGTTTCCTTAGAACTGGCTTCTTTCCGTTGTTTCTTTTAGCTGATTTTACGATTGATAATGCGTACTTGTATGTTTGCTTGCACTGATGAGCACGGAATCCTTGCTCCCTCAATACTTTATAGAACATCTGATGTAACTGGTTAATGCTTGGTAGCTTATCTAATTCCCATAGACAGTCTATCACGTATTGTATTGCTCTACGTGTAAGGTATAGCTCTTCACGTAACTCCTCAAGAGAACCTTCTACTAGTTCTCCTCTTGCTTTAAGGGTTAGCATATACTCCCCTCGGGGAACCACCCAATATGCATGGGTGGTCTTCCCCCTCATCGGAGACACCAATTACTATATTGGTAGCTATGCTTATAAGTCTTTCTAGCTATACTATGAATATGGTGATATAATGAGCAAGGTATACGTATTTGAAGCATCACTACTAAGCTACGGTAAAGGAAGAGTGATAATTTACCCACCAAAAGAATACCAGTTAAAACTAGCAAAGTATAAGGGAAAGAAAATAAAAATCATAGCAGTAATCGAAGAAAACCAGCCATGAAGATTATATAAAATCATATACTTTCATATAAAACCTGCTACGGCTACTATTTAACACTGTTAAACCTTATATTCTTTGAGACAACAACATAAATTAAGCTGGAGAAGGACTTGACAGCTATATTAAGATTAAGAGATGTAGTTGCATATATGGTTACACGTCTAAAGTGTGTTCATCCATTCTATATAAGTAGGGTGTTAGTGTTAGCTAATTGGAAGGCTATAGAGGGGTTAGGTAAACCTATGGTAGAGTTCAGTATTGAAGGATTTGAAGCAGGATTCTTTATACCTGAACTTGGGGAACTAATAGATAAAGATCCTTGTTTCGAACGGAATAAGGAGAAGAAATGTATAGAATACGTTTGTGATGAACCAGCTATACCAAGTGAGTACAAGGAGATACTAGATAACGTAATAGAGAATACTAAGAGCCTAGACATTCGGGAATTAAATAGACTAGTTATACGTGACCCTAGGTACAATGAACTTCTTAGACTAAGAGGGTTTAAGCATTGAAAATTAAGATAAGTGTTACTGGAGGGAAGGGTGGTACAGGGAAAAGTACTATAGCGGTAAACCTTGCCGTCAGCTTATTAAGATATAGAGACGTCGTATTAGCTGATCTTGATGTAGAAGCACCAAATGATCATATACTATTAGGTATTAGGCTTACAAATGAACAGCCTGTAAAGATAATGCTACCATTTATTGAGTATCCTAAGTGTATTAGGTGTGGTGTATGTGCAAAAGTATGTGATACTGGAGCAATAATCATTACACGTGAAAAACTACCATTTATTATACCAAGATTATGCAGTGGTTGTCGTGCATGCTATTTTGCTTGTCCAGTTAGTGCTATAGTTGAGGGTCAAAGAATCATAGGTTATACGTATCATTCTAAAGCTAATACTATACATGGATCTCTAGATCTTATTACAGGAGTATTAAGAGAGGGAGAAGAACATACTCCACCAGTAGTTCTTGCTGCTAGGGAACGAGCTATAAACATCGCAAAAGACGTGTTACTAGTTGATACAAGTGCTGGCACAGCTAATCATGTCGCTATAGCATTAGAGGATTCTAAGCTAGCACTAGCCGTAACTGAACCCACACCATTAGGACTACACGACCTTGAGATGATACTAGAACTTACTGAAAGACTTGGAATAGAGACTTGGGTTATAGTTAACCGATGGGGTATAGAAGATACAACTAGGCTAGAAGAAGTAGTACGCAAGTATAATTCAAGTATAATAGTACAGATACCTTATTCAAGAGAAATAATTGACTCATATATAAAGGGTAAACCTCTAGTTGAAGTTCATCCTGATCACGAGATATCTAAGATATTCTACAGATTAGCTAAAACTATTTCAGAGGTGATATAGAGGCCTTGGTTCTTGAATTAGTTATCGCAAGTGGTAAAGGTGGTGTAGGTAAAAGCACGCTCTCATCAACATTAGCATTATATCTAGCTAAACAAGGCTACAACGTAATAGCTGTTGACGCAGATGCAGATGCTCCAAATCTGCATTTAATTTATGGTATAGACAGATGGGAAATAGAGGAAGATTACCGTGAAGCATGGATAGCCGAGATAGATTATGATAAATGCACTATGTGTGGCATATGTGCAGAAATATGTTCTTACAAGGCTATAAAGCTAATAGATAATAGGTATGTCATTAATACGATAATATGTGAAGGATGTTTAACTTGTAGCCTAGCATGTCCTAAAAAAGCTATAAGGAGAAGACAGATTACATCGGGAAAAATCAGAATAGCTAAAACTCCATACGGCTTCCCACTAGTATCAGCGAAGCTAAACGTCGGTAGACCTAATAGTGGTAAGTTGGTAACAGAAGTTAAGAATAGGGCTAAGGAATTAGCAAGAGAAGACACCATAATAGTAGTTGATTCTGCAGCAGGCATAGGCTGCCAGGTAATATCCTCGTTAGCTGGAGCACATGCAGCAATACTAGTAGCAGAGCCTACACCAGCGAGTTTTAGTGATCTAAAAAGAGTGCACATGGTAACAAAGCATTTTCTCTTACCAACTGGACTGGTAATAAACAAATATGATCTAAACCCTCATTATACGAGAAAGATACTAGAATACGCTAAACAAGAACATATGGATGTACTAGGTATAATACCATACGATGATAATGTACCAAAAGCTATGGCTAAAATGAAGCCCTTAGTAGAACTTTATCCTCAAAGTCCGGCAAGTATAGCTTTACTGAGAATAGTCTCTAAGGTAGAAGAACGTGTAGTGAAAGGATGGAGTGAATGGTTTAGAGAATACAAACCACGAAAACCTGTGCCCTATAAGCCTATAATCCTTAAGCCACCAAATATAGGGAAGGGGTAGGAACATGCCTAAAATAGCCATAGCTTCTAATAGTAAAGGCGGGTTGGAAGACGTTGTAGCATCAAGATTTGGTAGAGCACCCACGTTTACGATAATAGAACTAGATGATAAAGGAAATATAATTAACGTAAAAGTAATAGAGAATCCTGGAGTAAACGCGCCAGGAGGTGCAGGTGTAAAAGCAGTACAAGCACTGATAAATGAAGGCGTCGATATAGCTGTAGGACCAAGTTTTGGACCAAACGCTAAAGCCATATTAGATGAAATGAACATTAAGGCCATAACCATACCAGCTGGAACCAAAATAAGCGAAGCAATAGAGTATGTAAAAAGAGAAATAGGACTTGCATAGCGTTTAACACTACGCAATAACATCACAAGTAATGACATATAACCATAACATACATTAAGGCCAACTATATACAAGGATAAATTATAATGATGGAAAAAGTTCTTTTTACGCTACAGGTACTGGTAGGACTACTTAGCATAATTGATACATCGATATGGGTTTTATTTTATAAATGGTTCAACGACAGTCTTAGAAAACTAGAACCACCAACCCCTGGAGATCGCATACCAGATAAGGTATTGATAATAACACCAGCACGTAATGAAGAAGATAATATAGGATTCATGATAGAAAGTCTACAAAAACAAGACTATAAGAACTACACATTAGTTATAGTCGATGATGCAAGTACTGATAACACACCATGTATCGTGAAGAAATATGCTTCAAGAGATGGTAGAATAAGATATCTACGAATAGAGGAAATACCTAAAGGTTGGTCCCCTAAGATATATGCTATTATTCGTGGCCTAGAAGAACACGATGATGGGAGTTACCCAGTATTAGTCTTTCTAGATGCTGATGTGTATTTAAAGAAGGAAAGTACCCTACGGATACTTGTATCAAGAGCTTATACCTATAATGCCATAGTCTCAATGAACCCTAGGTTTAAATGTAAAACCCTTAGATGCCAATTAATGGAGACTATATTAACAACATTAGCTCATGCGCTCTTTGGATTTCATCAAAAGAGAACTACATGGTTTTATGGATGTTGTTGGGCAGTAACCCGTGAAATATACTATAAACTAGGGGGACATAGAGCATTTTATAACCAAATAGTAGAGGATAGAGCTATAGCGGAATATGCAAGAAAATTAAGGATAAATATACAGGTAATAAACGGGATAGAATACATAGAAACTACATGGTATTCCTCAATAAGAGAAACAATGGAAGCTCTTCAGAGAATATTAGCACCACATATAGCTCATACATCTAGGAGAAAACTTATAGGAGAATCTATACTTTTAACATTACATTACGCTCAACCATTGATAACAGCATTAGCTTCAGTAATGAATCCCGTTTTAATATCGATAGCATTAATGAATTATATAATACAAGTAGCTGTCCACACAAAAGCTACCAGACTTAATAAACATAGTCTAATAAGCGCCTTTTTAACACCAATAACAGGACAAGTTTTACCAATAACACTATTTCTCTCTAAGCAATTAAGATGGCGAGGAAGGAAGTTATACTGTAATAGTTAAGAAAATTAGGGAATTTAGTAAATTCACATACTCATTTGGTTGCTAGTTTTACTCCTATGTAACAAAATGGTGTATCAAGTACTGCTATTGTTAATTTAACTAAGTATTGTCCTAGGATTAGGTTTGGTAATTGAGCTAACTCGATTATAGGTGTTCCCGTTATTAACCATGGTATTGCTGCGAAAGCTAGTGATATAAATATTGTTGTATCTATAAACTGGCTTATCATTGTTGAAGCATTATTTCTTAGCCATAAGTATCTCCCTTGAGTTATTTGCCTCCATTTATGAAAAGCCCATACATCATGATATTGGCTTACTAAGTATGCTATTAAACTCGCTATTACTATATTAGTTGATGGCGCTAGTATCTTTTCATAAGCCTTCTGGTATTCTAGTCCTTGAAATGGCGCTATAGGCAATACTATGGCTATCCATGTTAGTGCTATTACTAGCAACTGACTTATGAAGCCTGCAAACACTACTTTGTTAGCTATTTCTCTTCCCCATACCTCACTTACAATATCTGTCATCAAGAAGGTTATAGCGTAGGCTACCACTGCTGCCGGTGATAAAAGTGTTATACCCCATAACTCTCCCAACACTACTATTTTAGATGCAGTAAGATTGGATGTTGTAAGAGCTGTTATGAATAAAGCTATTAGAATGTAAAGTCCTCTACCTTCCGACCCTATACTTGATTGAGATGAACCCATTCCACTGTTTACCATACTTTCACCTTTAGACCACAATTATACCTACTGCTTTATGGTTCTTTTAGAATCCTGTATAAGCACACTGATAAGCATTACGTACCTTCATATAGCTAGTATATGACAACTTAATGCTTATTACCTTATATAACAGTATTGATTGACCTGGTGCCCGTTTATGATTTCTAAGAAGGTTGGCTGGTGCAGTATATGGGTTCTCATAATATTATTCGGTACCGTAAGCTTATTCGCTGACGTAGCATATGAGGGAGGTCGCAGTATTCTACCATCATACATGACTAAAGTTCTTGGAGCAAGCATATTGTTGCTTGGCGTTGGTATAGGTTTTGCCGAATTCCTAGGATTAGCCCTACGTCTTGTTGCAGGATTCATTGCTGATATTACACGTGGTTATTGGGTATTAGTATTCCTAGGGTATGGTTTAGTATATGCTGTACCCTTCTTAGCGCTTGTATGGAATCCCTACATAGCACTAGCATTATTCATTGTTGAAAGGTTCGGTAAGGCTATACGTGCTCCAGCTCGTGATGCATTACTTTCTAGTATTCCTAACGTAGGACGTGGAATGATTTTCGGTATTCATGAACTTCTTGATCAGTTAGGAGCTGTTTTAGGACCAAGTATTGCTAGCATGGTACTATTATACTATGGTAATTATAGGTTAGCGTACATGCTACTTGGTATAAGCGTTACATTAGCACTTATGACATTATATGTTGCTAAGACTTGTTGGAGTAAGCTAGGACTACATGTCCCTGGAATACGTAGTTCTAACAAGACATTCTTCGTTAAGGGTGCTATAAATCGTGAGTTGTTGCTTTATTTATTCTTTGTATTCTTTGCTGTGGCGGCTTTAGTGCCTTATCAAATCATACTATATGTTGCACAAGGAATGGTTTCTGAATGGCTTGTACCTATAGTTTACCTTGTTGCTCAAGGAGTTGATGCTGGTTCAGCTCTTCTTGCAGGTTATAGCTTTGACCGCATAGGTATACTTAGCATTATACCAGCCATATTAGCTACACCATTAACTGCATTAACATTAGGATATGGTTATATAAGTTCAAACATATGGATTATAATAGTAACAGCCGTTATCTATGGCTTCGTACTCGGATATCATGAGAGTATATTTCGAGCTGCCCTTGCGAATGTTGCCCTAGAAGAGTATAGAGGTACAGGCTACGGCCTCTACTATACTAGTTACGGATTAGGCCTAGTTGTTGCAGGATACTTTGTAAGTGTATTCTACTCTAACCCAATAATCTTAACAATGTATTCATCTGCATTGGCACTGATAGCAGTAATACTATTAATCAATGTCATCCAACATAAGAAGTAAATCACTGGGCCCCATACATGTTAAGGTTTATACGATCTTTCTATCATGTAACTTGTCTATATGAAACTATTTAGATTATTTAATTAGGTACACCTTCTCTTCTCTGAGGCTGGATAAGAAGCTGTTAGGCTTACTATTTATTTCTGTCCTTGCAGATATTGTATTCGCGTGGGGATAGACTATGGTTTTCGAAGTATTTAAACCAAGCAAGCATTCAGCTGAAATAGCTATTATTGGTGGTAGTGGCTTATATGATCCAGGCATATTTGAAAAACCTATAGAACTGAAGATTTATACCCCTTATGGTGAACCAAGTGACTACGTAATTGTAGGTGAGGTTAAGGGTAGAAAAGTAGCATTTTTACCAAGGCATGGTAGAGGCCATCGCATACCGCCTCATAGGATCAATTATAGAGCTAATATATGGGCTCTAAAGCAACTTGGCGTGAAATGGGTTATCGCTGTTAGCGCTGTTGGGAGTCTACGATGGGATTATAAGCCAGGAGATTTCGTTGTGCCTGACCAGTTCATAGATATGACAAAGAAGAGAGAATACACTTTCTTTGAGGGAGGTACAGTCGCTCATGTTAGTATGGCTGATCCGTTCTGTGAACATCTAAGGAGAATACTGATTGAAATAGGGAGAAAACTAGGTATAACGGTCCATGACAAAGGAACATATATTTGTATTGAAGGGCCAAGATTCTCTACTAGGGCTGAAAGTAGAGTCTGGAAAGAAGTCTTTAAAGCAGATATCATAGGCATGACTCTTGTGCCAGAGGTAAACCTTGCATGCGAAGCTCAACTATGTTATGCAACCTTGGCGATGGTTACAGACTACGATGTGTGGGCTGAAAAACCTGTAACAGCAGAGGAAGTTGCAAGAGTTATGGCTGGAAATGTTGAGAAAGCCAAGAAACTATTATATGAAGCAATCCCTAAGATACCTAGTGAACCAGATAAAAACCTCTGTAGCTGTTGTGAATCCTTAAAATACGCGGTGATATAGATTTATGAGCGATATAGTAGAAAGGATAAGCACAGCAGAAGAATGGGCTAAGAATTACAAAGACAAGTTAATAGATTTTATACTAAGACATGAAAGAATAGCTGTAACTTACACTGGACTATCAATTATCGCATCAAAGATTTTTTCATATACTCTTAGGACATTAAATCCATCTCTTAATATTATTGAAGCGTGCATAGATACTCTAACTTACCACATAGTCCCCTACATTGAAGATTTAGGTATAATAGCCTTTGTAGAGAAAGGAACTGAAAATAGTCTAATTAGATTACTAGACTCAACATACTATACTGGCAACAAAGTATTATTGATTACACCTCCATTGGTAAGAATGATTAGAAATAGAGTTAGAGGACAAGAATTAATTGAGGTTAACCTCAATGATGTGTTATTAAGCGAGATTATATTAGCATCTGTCACAGGCTATGAAATTGCTAGGAAGAAAATTAGGAAAGATGATAAGGCTTTAAGACTTAATAGGCTTAAAATAGAAGTACATGATTATTCATCAATAGTAGATGAACTTATATCATCATATAGGGTACAATTAAATGAACTAAAGGATTTGTTAGATAAAGTTAAAATCATAGGGTATACCCCTACAATGGAGCCAGTAGCATACTATATGCAAAACATAGTATTAGAGAAGACCAGGAAACTTATACCTACAATTGAGCTTACGAGAACCTTAAGCTTAGTAGAAGATAAAAAGATCCGGGATGGAGTAATGGTGATGTTCTCTACGACTGTAGAAGAATACTCTATACGTGAATTATTGTTTAAATCTATGCCTTCCAAGATAAGGATCATGGATTTGAAAATAAAGACTGATCCTCTAACAGCTCCAGTCTACGGCATAATACTGCTAGCTAGTATGGATTAAAGCCAATAACACAGAATTGCTGTAATAATGCCCAATATTCCGGAGATAATTGATAGTATAAGATACCCCGCTATTATCTCTTTCTCATTAACCTTGTCTCTTAAGGATAGTAGATGAGGTATTGTTATAGGTGCTCTAGGGTCCTTGTTTGCTTTAATCCATCCATTCTCAACTACTACTGGTCTTATTATACTTCTACGCTCCACTAGTCCCTTAATTGACGCTAGTATTTGGAAACCATTAACTATGTAGACCATCATAGCTATTATAACTGGTACCTCTGCTCTACCAACTATGGCTGAACCTACTATTAGCGCTGCCACTAGGAAACTACCACTATCGCCATTGAATACTTTTGCAGGATACCAGTTGAACCATACATAACCTAGTAGCATTGATACTAATATAAGTGATAGCACAAAACCAGTCAGATCAGTATATCCTTTAATATACGTAGAAATAGTTGAGAATAGTAGTACCCCACCAATAATTAGTGCTGTACTGGGCATAACTCCATTATGTGTATCAGACATATTTACAGCATTCAATGCTATCATGTATGCAAACGGTATGAGTAACGGGTATATGATCGTTATACGTAGTGTTCCTGCAAACGGCATTATAGGCCTAGGAGTATATGCTCCAAGTAATATTATGGGCATAGCAGTTGTGAATGTCAATAAGGTTTTGGTTTTAGCATCAAGAACTTTTATATCGTCCAATAATCCTATTAGCCCAGCATAAATAGTCGAAATGATTATGGCTATGAACTTCGTGTAATCTACTTCTAGTGGTTTCAAAAGTAAAACTAGTAATATTGAGACTAAGCATGTTATTAATAATGCTATTCCGCCGGGTTCAGCTACCTTAGGCTTCCAAGGCTTATGTACATCAATACCTACAAGGTCGCAACGTAGTAAGATTCTTATTGTAATCTTTGTTGTAATATATGATGTAATTGATATTAGTACCGCTAAAGCAATAAGTGGCAGTGAAGCCAACTCCTTTATCCCTAAATGCTAAGCTATCAATAGTTGAAACAACTGGAATTAATATTATATTTTGAAGGCTTTATAAGGGTAGCTTAGGGAAAGCATAGATACGTAGAAGCGTAAGCGTTAGTTGATGAGGATTAGTCCGGATGAATATTGGAATAGTACATGAAGCTCCAAGACCCACAAAGAGTTCTAGGGAACTCCTTGAAGCCTTCCGTGAGTTAGGTGTTAACGCTAAGTATTACAGAATATCAAAGTTGTCGGGATTCTTTGGTGAGAATGGACTAAGAATACGATATGGTAAGAGAATTATAGAACTTGACGCTGTAGTCGTACGCAGTCTTGGTGCAATAACCACTACTGAGCAGTTACTTAAGCGCATAGGCTTGCTAAGAGAAATGGAACTTAAGGGTATTGTTGTTGTTAATCCTTCCGAGGCGTTCCTTAAAGCACGTGATAAGTATACATCATTGTTGCTGCTTTCAAAGCATGGTGTACCAGTACCCGACACAATTGTGACGGAGGATGTACAAGTTGTAGTAGAAGCAGTTAAAGAGTGGGGTACTGTGGTTATAAAACCTATGATAGGTAGTTTGGGCTTTGGTTCAGTAAAGGTCAATGATCCTGATATAGCTTTTCGCGTAGCTAGAACTCTTCTTAGTCTAGGCCATCCCGTGTATGTTCAACGCTACATAGAGAAGCCTGGACGTGATATAAGGATCTTTACTGTCGGACATAATGTGCTTGCCGCAGCTTATCGAATAGCCGCACCAGGTCAATGGAAAACTAATGTAGCACAAGGAGCCATAACCGAACCAGCTAGAGTAAATGAAGAGTTGAGAGAAATAGCGTTAAGGGTTGCGGATATACTCAGCTTAGAGTATGCTGGAATAGATGTTGCTGAATCACCTAATGGAGGATACTATGTATTAGAAGCCAACGTTGCACCACTATGGGAGGGTCTTGCTAGAGCTACTGGCATTAAACCAGCAAAAGCTATAGCTGAACATGTAGTAAACCTTGTACGGAGATGATGAATAGCAAACCAAGGGTATGTTGTGCCCGAGAGCTCTCACACTGATCCGAGAGCTTATATGTTAAGCCTCTTCTCCTCCTTGAGAACTTTAAGTACATACATAGTGTAAGTTGCTGTTACACCTTCAACTCCGCCTATCTCATCTATTGTTTTGACTAGTTCCTCTTGGGTACGAGCTCTGATCTTTGCTAAACCCATATATTCTCCTGTAACCTCATATAATTCAACTATATTCTTGATTTCTCTTAATCTTTCAAGAACTTCTTTATAACGCCTGGGATCAGCTTTTATTAATACAAAGGCAAGTACATTGAATCCTATTTTGAATGCATCTATGTCAGCATAAAATCCTCTTAGAACGCCTTTCTCCTTCAATCTTTTTACACGCAGATATACAGTTGCTTCACTGAGCCCCAACATTCGTGCTATTCTACTATAAGGCGTACGAGCGTCTATTAGTAATATTCTTAGAATAGCTTTATCTGTCTCATCTAGATCTACAAAAGCCAATTATATCTCCCATACATATTGTAATGTTGATTAAAGTATTTTTACGTTAAGGCTTATCACAACATTCTCATGACTATAAGTAATCTTTAGGTGACCGTTTACGTCACGCATACGTTTCATAGTAGATGATCGTGCATGGAATGTAGTTAAAATACTTATTGACGTATTAGAATTCAAACATATAGATGCCAACAGAGTAAAGGTCCTACGCAGCTATGGTTCTAAAACACATGCTTACGCAAGAGTCTATGGTTTGCCAAGAGTTTTTCAAATAGCATATAATCTAAGACCATGTTATGTAATAGAACTTATTGAAGAAAATTTCAAGAAACTTCCATGCGAGGATAAAATTAGAGTACTTATACATGAACTATTACATATACCGAAGACTTTTAGTGGTGGGCTACGAGTACATACCGAGATATTTAATCATAAGAATATAAAGACTCTCCTAAATAAAGTTAAAACATTCAAGGATATCAATGAACTCTGTAGACACCTTGAAGCTTAAAGTTTTCTTGACTAAGCCTTAGTCTTCTCTATTCTTAGCGGTGCCAATGCTATGTTTGCGTAAATGTTCTCTTAATCTCACCTTAGCTACTGACGTAGGCTTATAGATTATATATGTTATTATTTCCTCATTCATCTCATCAGCCCATACCAATGAAAATCCCAATTTTCTTAGCTCACTTGGAAGCTTAGATAAAATCGTTAATCTCTCAATTCCTCTTAATATTAGTTTTATACTATCGTTTGGTTTTAATTCATCTCTTAGAATACGTAGACTCGCTATTATTTCGCTGATGTTCTCTGCTACTATCTCTGCTTTAAGTTTATCTAACCAATACTTTTTCAATACTATCAAATCCATTTATGCTTATTTGCATTTACTGTTTAGCGTATAATAGATACCAGACTATATAAGTGTGAAGGATTAGAGTAAACCTATGGCGTACGCTATGAAGCTAGATCTTGCAACAAAAGTATACTTAGAGGCATTACAAGCCAGCCGTGTACTTAGGAACGTTGTACATAAGACTCCTCTAGATTATTCACGTACTTTCTCAAGGATTACCGGTGGTAAGGTATACATGAAGCTTGAGAACTTGCAGAAGACGGGGGCCTTCAAGGTTCGTGGAGCCTATTACAAGATATATAAACTTCCAGATGAGGCTAAAAAGAAGGGTGTTGTAGCAGCATCAGCTGGAAATCATGCCCAGGGAGTAGCTTTCGCTGCATCAGCTGCTGGAATTCCTGCCACCATAGTTATGCCTGAAACAGCTCCCATAAGCAAAATCCAGGCTACACAGGGATATGGTGCTAAAGTAGTACTCCATGGGTTAATATATGATGACGCGTACCGTAAGGCTCTTGAAATAGCTGAGGAAACCGGTGCTACATTTATACATCCATTCGATGATTTATACGTAATAGCCGGGCAAGGATCTATAGCCGTAGAGATACTACATGATCTACAAGACATAGATGTCGTTGTTGTACAAATAGGTGGAGGAGGCTTAATTTCAGGTATAGCAGCTGTTGTAAAGAACGTCCTTGGCGACCAAGTTAAGGTTATAGGTGTTGAACCAGAATCTGCTCCAAAAATGAAAGCCTCAATAGATGCTGGTAGAATAGTAGAGGTAAATGTTAAGCCTAGTATAGCTGACGGACTATTAACGCGTAGACCTGGCGAGCTTACATACAAGCTTGTCTCAGAGCTAGTGGATGACATTGTAACGGTATCAGACGATGAGATAGCCCACGCTATACTAATGCTACTTGAACGTAGTAAAACCGTTGCTGAGGGAGCTGGAGCGGCTGGCCTGGCAGCTCTCCTAAGCGGTAAAATAGATGTAAGAGGAAAAAAGGTTGTAACAATTATTAGTGGAGGGAATATAGATGTTACAATGCTTTCAAGGATCATTATGAGGGAACTAGTTAGACAGAAAAGAATAGTGGTGTTAAAGACGAAGCTACCAGATAGACCCGGAACCTTACGTAAATTGCTAGAATTCTTAGCTGAAGCTAAACTAAATATCATTGAGATAAACCATGATCGTTATGACCCTAGATTAGAGCCTGGCTGGGCTGAAGTGAGCATAATAGCTGAGGTACCTCAACCCGAACGTCTTGAAAGATTAATAGATAACCTTAGAAGACACGGCTACGAAGTTGAAACAGAATACTGAGGAGTTTAAATATGGAATGCTTATATAAGGTCAAGTTTTTGATAGAACATACTAACCCTCTTAAACTTAGAGCTGTTATAGACAAAATGTCTGAATCGTACAATGAGAATGCCGTTAAGATTGGTGGATCATTAGTAATAGCTGGAGTAAATGATAAAGGAGTATATATGATCAAAGTTACAATCTCCAGAGGTGAAACTAGAACTATTGAGGGACTTATAGCACCAGCTATGAGAGGTATTGTAGTTACAGTTGAATCAGATAACCCCCTTGCATTGACATTAGCTGTTAAAGACTTAGTAAAGATTATTAAATCATGTGAACCCGAAGTTCTCATAAGTATGCTCGAATAGTAGTTTAATAGGGATGCTCTCTTGGTGAAAGCAATAATATTAGCAGGAGGCTATGCTACTCGTTTAAGACCTCTTACTCTCACTAGACCTAAACCATTACTACCTATACTGGATAAACCTTTGCTTGATTGGATCATAGATGGTTTACGTGATAGCAACGTAAAGGATATAATACTGTCTATACGCTATCTAGCACAATTAATTAAAGTTAAATATGGGGCTGGAATAGATAGAGGTGTAAACATAAAGTACGTTGAAGAAACCAAGCCTTTAGGTGATGCTGGCCCAATAAAACTTGTTGACAAGGTATTAGGCTTAGATGTTACATTCTTAGTAGTTTATGGCGACGTTTTTAGCTATATAGATTATTCAAGGATAATAGAATTTCACAAACGCAAGGGAGGTATAGCTACTATAATGCTTACAAAAGTAAAAGATCCGTCAAGATATGGTGTAGCTGTACTAGATGATGATTATCGGATTAAGGATTTCATAGAGAAACCTCCTAGAGAACAAGCACCAACTAATATCATTAATGCAGGGGTATACGTGTTTGAACCCGATATACTACGCTACATACCAGAGAAAAGTCCATCAAAACTTGCGCGAGATGTAATACCGAAAATTATAGCTAAAGAACAAGTATACGGCTACATTCACGAGGGCTTATGGAATGATATTGGTGTACCAGAAGACTATTATAATGCAAATATGAATGCACTAAAGTACTTCTATCCCCAAGGCTATGTTGATGAATCAGTTGAAATTAATGGTGATGTAGAGATAATACAACCTGTATATATTTCGAGTAAAGTTGTTATTGAAAAAGGATCAAGAATAGGTCCTTATACTATTATTGGTGAAAGATCAAGAATAGGCGATAATACATTTGTGTCAAAGAGCATACTATTCTCCGAGGTAATAGTTGAGTCTTCAGCTGTAGTACGTGGTAGTATTATTGGTGAGAGAAGCATCGTAGGTAAATGGGCCAGACTTGAAGAAGGAGTTATTATAGGTGATGAAGTTGTTGTCGATGAATCAGTATTATTGAATAGAGGTGTTATAGTATTACCTTTCAAGGAAGTTGAAACAAATGTATATGAGGAAGGAAAAATAATATTGTGAATAACTGCTTAAAGAACCTATTTGATTATTTTTCTTTCTTTTCTTTTATGGCTGCTTGAGCTGCTGCTAGTCTAGCTATCAATACTCTGAATGGTGATGCGCTCACATAGTCTAGTCCTACTTTGTGTAGGAACTCTATACTCTTGGGGTCTCCTCCGTGTTCTCCGCAGATTCCTAACTCTATATCTGGGTTAGCCTTCTTTGCTAGATTTACTGCTATCTCTACTAGCTTACCTACACCCTTGATGTCAAGTGTCTGGAATGGATTTGCTGGTAGTATTTCTAGTTCTAAGTATTGTGGTAAGAACTTGTTCTCTGCGTCATCACGGCTGAAGCTGAATGTTGCTTGTGTTAAATCGTTGGTTCCAAAGCTGAAGAATGCCACATGCTTTGCTATTTCATCCGCTGTTAGACATGCTCTTACAGTTTCTATCATTGTTCCTACTAGTATTTCGTACTCTTTACCGTCATTAGTCTTGAACACGTAGTGACCTGGCTTATCTTTTACTATTAATTCGAGACCATACTTCTTAGCTACATCCCTTAGTGCTGGTTCTATCGCATGTTTCTTAACGAATTCTATTTCTTTAGCTTCAGCTACTTGGGGTACCATTATTTCTAACTTGGGGTTCTTACCTTCCTTGATTAGTTCTGCTGCTGCCTCAATCATTGCCCTTGCTAATGCGTAGTATATTTCTGGATAGGTTACTCCTACTCTTACACCACGATGGCCCATCATTGGGTTGGCTTCCTTGAGTACCGTTACACGTTTGTATAACCATTCTAGTTTTTCTATTTCTTCTTTAGGTGCTCCCTTCATTTTAGCTTCATATATTTGCTGTAATAGTTCTTCTGGTGCAGGTAGGAATTCATGAAGTGGTGGATCTATGAGTCTTATTACTACTGGTAGACCATCCATTATTTCTAACATCTCCTTGAAATCTTGTCTTATCATTGGCACTAGATCTTCTAATGCCTTCTTACGGTCCTCAGTGTTTTCTGCTAGGATTACCTTCCTTAGTACTTCTAATCTCTCTGGTTTACGGAACATTCTCTCGATACGTAGTAGACCTATTCCTTCTGCACCAAACTTTCTTGCAAGTCTAGCGTCTTCAGGTATGTCTGCATTTGCTCTTACGCCTAGACGTCTGACCTCATCCGCCCATTTCATTAATGTGTCTAGTTCTGGTATGATTTCTGGTTCTATTGTTGGTACTTTACCAACGTATACATAACCTGTGTTTCCATCAATTGTTATCCAGTCACCTTCTTTTACAACTATGTCCTTTCCTCTTATCCTGAACTCACGTTTGTTATAGTCTATTACTATGTCTTCCGCTCCCACAACGCTGGGCTTGCCTATTGCTCTAGCTACTACAGCTGCGTGACTAGTCATTCCTCCGCGACTTGTTAGTATACCTACTGCTGCATAGAATCCGTGAACGTCGTCTGGTTTGGTCTCTATTCTTACTAGGATAACTCTCTTTCCTTCGCGTGCCCATTCTACTGCACGGTCAGGGTCGAAGACTACTTGTCCTGATACTGCTCCAGGTGATGCTGGTAGACCCTTAGCTGCGGGGGTAGCCTTGGCTTTTGGATCTATTCTTGGATATAATAGTTGTAGTACGTGTTCTGGTTTCACTTTTAGCACTGCTTCTTCTTTATCAATTACTGGTTGTTCTATCATTAGCTTGCCTTCTTTCTCAGGCAAGTACTTCTTTTCTATTAATTTCTTGCCATATTCTTTGTCTTCTATCGGTGGTTTTGTTGCTAGTTCTACTGCCGTCTTAACTCTTGCTAATGGTGTCATCTTGGCGTTACGTGTTTGTAGTAAGTAGAGCTTACCTCTTTCAACAGTGAACTCTACATCTTGTACTTCCTTGTTGAGCCATTCGAGTAGCTTTGCTGCAGCATATAATTGGTCGTATAGTTCTGGGAATTGCTTGCGGAATTCTTCTATATCCATTGGTGTACGTATACCAGCTACTACGTCTTCTCCTTGAGCGTTTGGTAGGAATTCTCCATATAGTTTATTCTCACCTGTTGCTACATCTCTTGAGAATGCTACTCCGGTACCAGAGTCCCAGCCCATGTTGCCAAAGACCATTGTTACTATGTTTACTGCTGTACAATCTGCTATATCCGGTGTAATGTTGTTCATTATACGATAGAATATTGCTCTAGGATTCATCCATGAACGGAACACTGCTTTAATAGCTAATCTAAGCTGCTCCCATGGGTCCTGTGGGAACTCACCCCATTCTCTCTTTATTAGCTCCTTGTACTTTTCTACAAGTTTTTTCATATACTTAACAGATAGTCTCCATAGATTTGGTGCTACATCCCTTGGTGGTTGTGCATCTAATCTTAACACGTATTGTGGATACTTTTTGCGTATGGCTTCTAGTTCATCTTTGTACTTTTCCTCTGCTTCTTTCTTGAACTCTTCCTCCATTTTCTCGAATTCTTTATTGAATAACTCTTCGTCAATGCTTAAGACTATCCTGCCAAACATGTTCAAGAATCTTCTATAAGCATCATATGCGAACCATTCATTCTGTGATAAGTTTGCTAGACCCTTGGTTGTTTCATCGTTTAATCCTAGGTTTAATACTGTATCCATCATACCTGGCATCGATACTGCTGCTCCGCTTCTAACCGAAACGAGTAATGGGTTTTCGGGGCTACCGAATTTCTTTCCTGTTTTCTCTTCTAGTTTATGCATGTATTCTACTACTTGTTCCATTAATCCTTTAGGTAGGTCTAAACTGTCTATTATCTCCCATATTCTCTTTATTATTTTGTCTCTAATTTCCGGAGGAGGCTGGCGTTCTAACTCTTTTACAAGTTTATCAAGTTCCTCCTTGGCTGGTGCATAGAAGTCTCTGCACGCCTCAGTTGTTATGGTAAAGCCTGGTGGCACTGGTAAGCCTAATTGGGTCATCTGTATTAGGCTAGCGCCTTTGCCGCCAAATAACTTCTTATTTCTCCAGTCACCTTCCTCAAACATGTATACGTATTTCTTTGGCTCAGAAGATGGAGATTTAGCACATGGCATGCTTACAATACCTCTGCGTCTAGTAAAGAACGGTACCAATAAAAGGTTTTCTTAGAATTCTACATTATAGTACACATTGATTCTATAGGATTACATGGTGAGTACTAGGTAAAACTAAGTAGTTATTAATAATAACAATATGGTTGTAGCTGCTGAGAGCATACCTGATAAATATACACTATCGAATGTTCCAAAACCACCAATACTTACTATATGTTTACGTGATACTTGTAAAACTATCTCTCTTAGTTTATAAACATCAGCACCTATAAGGGTACCTATGGTTCCTGCCACATAAGATAATGGGCCAGCAAGAACCAATGGATAACGGAATAATTCTGTTAGTATAAGTGTTGCACTTGCCGCTGTAAGCGGCGGTATAACTAATGGTACCGTTATGCCTACGTTATCTACTACCCTAGAGACACGATAAACTATTAACGATACCATTGCTACACTTATAGCTGATATAATTAGCGTTAAACTATACCTTAGCTGCAATACTATAAGTATGTGTATTGAAACTATTAAAGGAATTACAGCTCCTCCAACATTAAGTGTTAATAATACTTCCACATCTTTGTTTTGTATATAATTCTTAATCCTAATTAACGTCAATGGTATATTAGTGTCACTTAGAAGCAGACTAGTAATTGCTAGAAACAATACTATTACTATTGATGCAAATGGACTAAAACCTAGTCTCTGATATACTCGTGGCATAATTAGTAAGCTAGAAGCTATCACTAATCCTAGTACGAGGAAACTCGTGGATCTACTACTAGCTTCTAGTGTTACTCTTTTTCTAATAGACATAGTATTTATCCCTAAAATCACCATTAACTTAATCTTCATAATATAGTAGCCTATTTATACACGAACCCCCTTAGCATATGGTAGGACTGGATGATTCCGTTGTCAACATACTAATACTCTCTTGGAGGGATAATTTTGGATCCCATAATGGTATTACGTAAGGTTATAGGATCAGTTCATGCAGCCGTCTATTCCTACATTAAGCCAGGAGCAATGCACCGTTATTCTCCTGGACCTCAACCATATAACTATATGCGTGTTGCCCTAAGTCTATCAAATGAGATATATCGTTTAGCAATAGACATTGATCGTGCAAGTAGAGGCGAAATAGGTTTACCCGATATTAGGATTGGGCAAATAATATCAAGATCTCTTAGAGAGGGGCTAGTTAGCTTAGGTGTGCTAGCCCCATTAGAGATGATCTCGTCCATAATATTTTCTGCCCTAGCTTTATCTTACGGTCTATCCAGAAGAGAAGATAAGCCTTCAGGACTTCTTAAAGCATTGTACGATATTTTATCAACAACTACTGTTCGTGATACCCTAGAATTATATGATACCCTAAGGCGTATGGGCTATAATGAAGCAGAATACCTGGAATTACAAGGATATACTAGAGGATACCTGGAGGTTGAAGGCTATAGACTAATTGACTTTACGAGAATATTAGCAAATAAACATAAACTATTTAGTTATATACAACCTCATAACCGATTTGTAGTTAACATTGCTGAACGAATTATAGAAGACTATGATCTAGGGAAGGATCTTAATAATGCCATCGTAAGAGGATATGTTGAACTACTAGCTAAGGAGTACAGCGATTTAGCTAAGAAGTTAGATGAAGCAGTAAAACTTAAGCTCATGCGTACAAGAGATGGATTAAGACTTCTTTACAACATTGATCAAGAGATTAGGAAGACTGGTAAGAGTTTTGATGAATTAATACCAGTGCTGATTCTAGCAGTATCTATTGCTAGCCCACAACTACCCATATGAGGGCTAAGTATATCTTACCTACCACCTAATGCAGTAATTGCTAAATAGTACTCATATTCTCCTACATCCCTTAAGACGAATGTCTTAGGTACTCTATTCCGTTTGCTTCTAACCTTCTTGTTAATCCTACCTACAACTAAACGTGTAACCACGCTCACTCCTGCTACACCTCTAGTCTAACTAGTGCATTCAGAGCTTAAAAGTAGGTGTCCTATACTGGTTAGGCAGTTGCCGAAATAATCTCTCTTATTATTTCAACAAGTTTTGATACATTTTCATATGTTGGGTTACGTCTAACTTTAGTTATTATTCCTCTAAGCCCTAGGTGATATGATGAAAGTATCCTTGCTATCAGATTTAGTAATGTTCTACCTTCACTATTTAGTACTCCACGACTCCAATACTCTGGTTCCATTATTTTATCTAGTAGGTATTCAAGATATTCTCTATCTCCACTACGTAAATTCATCTCCATACGCCCCACATACGATAACCGTAAAGATATGATTTGATTAATCTTACGAGACGTTTATCAACAAAGAAATACGATAAACCCATACCTGTTATGAATCCACCTATGTGGGCCCAATAGGCTACTCCTGAAGGAATACCTGTCAATGACCAGAACCCCATGAATAATTGGAAGAGGAACCAGAATCCTATGTAAGCACTTGCTGGTATAACTAATGTTACTGGAAATAACCACCAGAAAGCGAATACTCTTACACGTGAGTTGGGATAGGCTAGAAAATATGCTCCAAGTACACCACTAATTGCTCCACTAGCACCTACAGCTGGTACTATCCATGGATTTATTGTCGCGTATGCTGAATTTAGCAAAGCTTGAGGAGGCATTAATGCAATACTTAATACATGGAATATAGCTGCCCCTATACCGGATAATATGTAGAATACGAGATACCTTAAATGACCCATTATAGCTTCAATGTTGTCACCAAAAATTGCTAGGAACCACATGTTACCTAGTAAGTGAATTATATCAGCGTGAAGAAACATTCCAGTAAATATAGTCCACAAAGCTTGTAGACGAACTATTTGATAAGGTTTAACGCCAAGCATCCATATAACATCTTCATAAGTACTACATCCCACTATTCCTGGTGCAAGCCATAGAGTAAAGAATACTATGGCATTAATTACAATTAGCGCATAGTTGACTACTGGTGTTCTACGTATTATGTTCTCGTCTCCTACTGGCATAAACACTGTTGGTCACTGATGTATACTTTATTACACTACTAGGATTTAAAGAATACTTCAAGACCTCTCTTAATCCTACATACATTTCCTATCCATACATTCTTACGTGCAACTATACTTACATTACATATCTTCACATGACCGATTTCTACCTCTAGTACTTTAGCATTGTGTGCATGAGCGTGAAAGACAGCATCAGGTTTAGTTCTTAATACAACATCCATCATAGCTCTGCTACCCATCTCTGGAAGAATACTCTCTGGCTCACCTTTGGCTGTTTCAAAGCCTACTGTGTAGTGCGAAGCTAATATGACTATGTCAGCTTTAGCCTTAGCTTCACGAAGTAATAACTCTATTCTTTTTGGTCTTTCACGATAAATTCTCCAGAGCTCAGGTTTGTTCTTTCTTTGCCAACGTGTAGGTCGTTCAAGAGCTCCCCGTGTACCTACAACTCCTACTTTAACATCTCTCACATTAATAACAACGTATTCGTCATCTAACCATATAATATCCTGGTAACGCTTACGAAATACTTCCTCGAGCCCCCAGTATTCCTCATTACCATAAATTGATACTATCTTTGTGTTAGGAAATTTCTCACGTGTAGCTCTTAGCACTGGTTCAAGTGCTTCAACACGACCCCTTCGAACCATGTCGCCAACCCATAATATAATATCAATATCATTGTTTATCCTCTTGATGGATTCCATGTAGAGCTTAAGGTAGTCAGGGCTATGTACATCACCAGTAGCTAATACTTTTACACATTTGTCTACGGACATTTTGCCTGCCCAACTATTTATTCTTAGTACTACCTAGTTATGTGTATAGATAAGAAATTAGGGTCGAATGCTATAGTGCATCTTACGGGATGAGGATACTAGTCCCACCAGGAGACCATGATATGGGATGACCGCTCCGGCAGGAACCGACCATTATGTAGGTTCTGATTATAGACTTGTTTTCCATTATGGAAAGAAGTTATTATATAGGGATTGCGTCAACCCTGCGCGGGCTCATCATTAATTGTGTTCAGCCCTTTCGAGCTCTTTCATCCCATGTTACTATTTTGTCTTTCGGTTTATTTAGGTGTTTCTGAGTGTTACGGTACTCGGTGTTAGCTTTGAGAATTATTGTAGGATTTACGGGAGCAAGCGGTATAATCTATGGTTGGCGTTTAGTTAGAATTCTTAAGAATCTAGGCTATGACGTATGGATTGTCGTTACTAGAGAGGCTGTTAGAGTCGGCGTATTCGAATGTAATGAACATCTATTCGAATGGTTAAGAAATATCTCTAACGGATTCTGTTATGCAGATGACTGGGATTGTCCTCTGAGTAGCGGTAGTTTTGTATTTCATTCCATGGTTGTAGTTCCTTGCAGTCTTCGTACCCTTGCAGCTATAGCTTGTGGTAATGCTGATAATGTTCTTGTTCGAGCCGCTATTAACGCTATTAGACTTGGTAAAAGGCTTGTACTTGTTGTAAGGGAAACTCCTTGGAGTAGCATTGATTATGAGAATGCAGCAAAACTATCAAAACTAGGTGTAATAGTTATGCCCGCTTCTCCTGCTTTCTATCATAACCCTAAGAATATTCTAGACTTAGTAGATTATGTTGTTGGACGAATCCTTGACGTATTAGGTATTGAGCATAAATTATACTCTAGTTGGGAAGAATCTAGAACTCGAGGTCCTCTAAATCTCTGCGGCCAAGACGCCTAACTAATATGCTTCGAGCTTTTTCATCCATTCTCTCTTCAGCTAGCTCCTCTAGATAATCTTTTGTCTTCTTCTTTTCTTGTTCTTCTCTTACAGCAAACGCACATGTACCATCAGGCAAGAGTGCCTTTCTATCACAATAAGCATATTGGCATTGATACCCTATGCAGTTATCTCCTATCCATCTACAAAATGCTATTCTCACAGGTTTACCTGATTCATATTTAGTCATTACAGTTAATGCTCTATTACCACATCTAAAGAATGGACAGAGAGGATTACATTTCTTCCCTATAGGTATTGGTTTAAGCTCCTCTGGTCTCCGCTGCACACGTGGTTGTGGTCTTGGAGGCTTTACAGGTCTTGGTGTTTTACCACGATAGGGTTGTCTAGGTGTGCCTTGCCTTCTTGGATGTGCGCCTTGTTTATCTCTTTGAGAACGTTTTTCAAACACCAAGACAGAGCCACCATATAATAGAATGGTGTTATTCATCAATTCATGAATGTAATCATTGTATACCTCAATATACTCTCATCTTGGTTTTCCACGAAATTATGCTAGGGTTTAAACCATTTAAACATTACGTATTTTATTTTATTTTGACGAGGATTTACTGCTGCTATTATAAAACTTTTCCTTACACTATGCGATAATCTTCCAGCTCTAACAATTTCTATAGGATCGATTTTTTCTTCCAAAGGCATTACATGCACAAGGTACGGGGCATGATCTATTCCTGGACCGAACTCGTATACAGCATAATCAGCTCCAAATTTTAAGCCGCTTCTAACAACGAAACCTTTCTCTCTTAAGTCACGATAAACCATGTAAAGTGGTTCGAACCTAGGGATGTGCTTCATAGCATAATCTCTAAGCTCCTTAAAACCTAACTTACTACCCTTAGCATCTTCAACTTCTAGTATACCTTTCTCTACCAGATAAAGTGCTTCAATAAGTGAAAGCTCCAGTGGAGCATTAAAATCAGGTGAACGAGGCTTGCGTATTCCCACAGGTTTACCATAATAACCTTTAGAGAATATCTTTCTGGCTTGTTCCGGATCTACTATTACTACTTTAATCCCTACTAGTACCCCTCTAGCTTCAACCATAAGCTTATACCTTATGCAGTGCGATGTACTTGATATTATCCGCTGCATCCCTTGCTAAATCAGATGTTTCTTCTAGTAGATCCACAACCTCCTTTAGTACTAATAGTAACGGGATATTATCTGCATAATCTTCGAATACTTTTAACTCTAGTTCTCGATACTCTTGATCTACTTCTTCTTCCATTCTTATTATTTCTGATGCATAATCTATTGCTTTCTTAGGATTTATAGCTAACATTTCTATTGATGAACCTAATCCTGATATTTCTTTTTTAATACTATTCATGAATTCCTTTACTCTATCAACTACTGTACCCTTTAGTGTGTATCCTCTATCTGCTAGTAGATACAACCTATAGGCTACGGCATCTAGGTTTTGTGCTATTCTATCTAGATCAGTTAATACTATCCTGTAGACGTCTTTATAAAGTAGACTGGTACTTACTCTTACTAAATACTCCATGGCCTTGTCTTTTAATTCTTCTGTTTGATTTTTCATATGTCTTGCCTTTACATATCTAGTCTTTACTGTTTCAAGTTTTCCTCCCAGGAAGCTTAATACTATATCATTTACTTCTATGAATGTATCCTCCACTGTCCTTGTAATAGACTTTAACATTTCTATTAGATTCATTTCAGCTATACTTGCTTTCCTTATATCATCGGGTGAATAGTACTCCTCAGCCATTAAGGCTTACCTCCTGCTCTCTACCGAAACCCCACGCTGTAACAAGGGCTTGGATTTAATAAAGCTTAACGTAGCCTCATAAGGTAATTATAATTAACCTGGTTTAACACTGTTGTAGTTAGAGTAATACATATGGTTAAACATCGCAACCCCAAAAGGAGTACCATAATGACACGGGTATTAATGATTGACTGCTTGGCTAGAGGTAAAGGTGAGCGGAGAGCTACACTTGATGTAGTTGGTGTAGGACCTAGGAGTATTGTTGGAGTTCTTGAACTATTCAATATTGAATCACGTATAATGGTGTTTGAAGAACTAGCTGCTAATCCAGCGGTTATGCTTGAATATGATGTTTTAATGGTTTCCGCTATGAGCAGTGATAAGGGTTGTGCTTTCAAGGCATTGAGGTATTGGAAAGAGTTTGGTCGAGGCCCAACTATTATTGGTGGACCTATAGGTGAAGAATACACATTATTGATTGAAAAAGGCTTTGACCTTGTCGTTGTAGGTGAAGGTGAGAAAGTCGTAGAGAAACTACTTAAACTAGGATTAAGGGATGGTGTACTACCTGAGGTAGATAGACTTAAGGAGACCCAAGGCTTAGCGTTTAAACACAATGATAATGTCGTGTTTACCGGTCGTGGTCCTAGACTTAGCGGACAAGACCTAGACTTTTATAGACCTTCAACTAAACGTATTATAGATTACCCCTCCTATTGGGGTTTGAGAATCTACGTGGAAGTTGTTCGTGGATGTAGTAACTTCTATCGTCCAAAGATAAAGTTTCCTAGCGGTGTAAAGTGTATTGATTGTGATATCTGTAGGAGTGGTGAACTAAGACAACGCTTAACATGTCCAGTCAATATACCTCCTGGATGTGGCTATTGTAGTGTTCCAGCACTATATGGTCCTTCACGTAGTAAACCAATAGATGCTGTATATCGTGAGGTTAAGGAACTAATAGAGCTTGGTGCAACAAGAATAGTTCTTAGTGGACCTGACTTTCTTGACTATGGTAGAGACTGGCTCGTGGAACCAGATCCGTTGACTGATCCACGAAGCCCTCCACCGAATATTGATGCAATTAAGGAGCTTCTTGAAAGACTTTGGAACATATCGGAGGTTTCTTCAGGAGAAGTAGCTATTATGATAGAAAATATTAAGGCTAACCTTGTAAGTGAGGAAGTAGCATCACTTCTAGGTGAATACCTTAAAGGCACACCAGTACACATAGGCTGTGAAACCGGTTCAATAGAACACGCCTTAGCCATAGGTAGACCCTCAACACCTAATGAGTGCATCAAAGCTGTAGAATTACTAGTTAAACACGGGCTTAGACCTTATTTATACTTCATACATGGTTTGCCTGGTCAGACCCTTGATACGGCATATGAAACAATAAAGATAATGGAAGAAGCGTTCAGTAAAGGTGCTGAGAAGATAACTGTATATAGATTCTCACCGTTACCAGGTACTGCATTTGAGCAATTCCCTCCAGGACCACCAGCTCATAGTAATCCTGCTAGTTCACTAATATATTCGAAAGCTACAGAATTAAATAAGATGTATAAGAATAGACTTATAGGTAAGAACATAGAAGCAGTAGTTGTAGGTAGACGTGGTTCCTATGGAGTAGCTTATCCCTTCTATCACGGACCTGTGATATTAGTAAATGATGGTATTAGGTTTAGAGGGTACTTAGTGGAAATCAAGATAACTAAGGTTATTAGTGATAGACTAGTAGAAGGACAAGTATTAAGGGTTATTAGGAGAATTGAAAAGACAAGTATATCTAAGAGGTAAGTAATTCTTCTATTCTATCTTTGAGTCTTTTCAATTCTTCTAGGTTTTCTTGAAACTCCTCCCTACGTGAGCTTAGTAGCTTATAGCCTTTTGAACCATATTCTAGTACTTTCTGTAATATATCTTCCTCTTCGCTTAGTCCTATTAAACTATAGTATTCTAGTAGTGTTAAGGTATCGTCTGTATATGTTTCTTTTTGAATAAATAGCTTCCTTATTTTTCTTCTTATTATGGAGAGTCTCCATAGCAAGTGGATTATTTCTTTCTCTATTTCTTCAACTTCTTCTGTTTCATCTAGTTTTTCAAATAGTTGTTCAAGTCTCTTGATTATCTTTACGTGTTGATCTAAAAGTGATTCTATATCGATCATAGCTTATTACTCCTGTTCTTCTTCCTCTTCTTGTCTACCTAATTTAACCGGTTTTTCTGTTCTTCGAACAGTTGCTATACTATTATCGGCTATACCCTCGTCTCTTAGTAAGTCTTCATTACACCATACTTCGTTAATTGGCACCGTTTCGTCCAGTACTGCTTTAAAGGCTAATCTATGTCTTCTAGCTATGACTATTTCAAGATAATCCTTAACACCTAGTTCTTTTGCTAATTGTGGATTTATGTATGCATATTCAGGTTTTATATGTGATTTTCTACGTACTCTTATCCTTTTCTCGGCTAGCTTCTTTTCCTTTCTTCCTATTACTTCTGATGCGGGAGGTATGATTGCTACTAATGCCCTTATATCTCTCTTCTTTTCCTGTTTTGATTGTTCTTGTTGCTTTTCTGCTTGTTCCTCAGGTTTACTCATGATTATATACCCCCATTGTTCACGATATTATTTTACTTTAAGGCTTTGTTCCAGTTCTTCTAAGTTTAACTTAAGGTATATGAACTTTTGTAGTATTGTTGGTAGTTCTCTTATAGGTACTCTTATCTGCTTCCATGTATCACGATCTCTTATGGTAACCGTATCGTCTTCTAATGTTTGATAGTCTACTGTTATTGCTGCTGGTACTCCTATTTCGTCTGCTCTAGCATATCTTCTACCAATACTACCTGACTCATCATATATTACATAGAAGCCCTTGTCTACTAGTAGCCTGTATATTTGCCTTGCTTTATTTACTATATCCTTTTTAGATACTAGTGGAAATATCGCCACTTGTATTGGAGCAATATCTCTAGGAATACTCAGTATAACTCTATTCTCTTTCTCCTTGTACGCGTATTCCAATGTTATGTAAAGTAATCTTTCAGCACCAAATGAAGGCTCTACTACATGAGGTATGAAGTGCTTACCAGTGATCTTTTCTTCTATCTCCTCAACTCTGACATACTTTGTGGAAAGTTTGTAACCATTAACTTCTACATATCCTTTTTCCTTCAACTGCTTCTCTATTTCCTCTAGCGGTAATTGTTGAAGTCTTTCTATTATCTTTCTAGATTCAGCTTTATAGTCTTTTCCTATGAGCCCTTTATTTATCCATAGCTTTTTCACCTTAGCTATTCTTGGCTCTGTATATGATTTGAATACCCTTAAGTCTTGGCCACTATACTTCATATGACGTGATAAATCATAGTCTCCTCTATAGGAGTGCCCTGAAACCTCTATCCAACCCCACCTACTAACTCTCACTAATTGGTCAAATGTCTGTGAGGAATAGTGAGCTCTTTCATGGGGTAACTTGTCTTCGAAATACATGTTCTCGTATGGTACACCTAGTTCATGTACGAAGTCTCTTGCAACGGTCATCCAATAAGCTAGCCATGGATTTATTATTATTCTCTCCTCTACTGCTTCACTAACTCTGTATTCTTCTGGTTTTTCTTCACCACGTTTCTTTGCTTCAGCTGTTAGTATCCTTAACTTAGTATTTGCTACTCGATCGAGTAGAGGACATTCAGGTTCTTCTGGGTCAAAGAAGAATTCTACTTCCATTATTGTAAATTCTCTAAGCCTTATCATTCCTTGTCTTGGTGATATCTCATTTCTTGCTACTCGGCCTATCTGGGCTATACCTATAGGTAGTTTTGCTCTCATGACATCGTATACTCTCTTGAATGCAACAAACATTCCTTGAGCTGCTTCAGGTCTAAGGTAACCTATATTACCTTTATATGGACCTATAGTTGTTTGGAATAAGAGATTGAATAATCTAACATCACTTAATGGTCCACCGCATACAGGACATCTTAAGTCATGCTCTTTTATTATCTTATTTATTTCGTTGACATCAAGACCTTCAACTTTTATTCTAAGTTTTTCCTCAACCAAGTGATCAGCACGAAACACCCTTCCACACTTTGTACATTCAATTATTGGATCAGTAAAGTGCTCGACATGACCGCTTGCTTCTAGAACTTTACTTAGAGTTATTACCGGTGTTTCAATTTCTACTACATATTCTTGATGCTTCTTTATAAACCATTCACGCCATTTATTCTCAATGTTTTTCTTTAGCAATGTTCCTAAGGGACCTAGTTCGTAGAAACCACTTACACCACCATAAATCTCATAGGCTGGCCAGAAGAAACCTCTACGTCGCGCCAACTCTACTATTTTTTCATATTTATCTTGTATAGTCAAGATTTTACCCTATGCCTACTATTATTCGTAACTATACGTTGATGAAGATATAGTCGTAGTACTTATATGTTAGTGCTTAATAGGGAGATAAATAACCCTTAATATTCAGTTACGGAAAGCAAAGAATCATTAGTGAGGACTGATTTATGTGAGTCTAGTTGACCTATACGTCTCTAAGACCCCATACGTGTTTGGTTGCTTTAAGCCACCTAAGGAAACACCCTTCATATTAGTTGGAGCACCATTAGATACAACAGCTAGTTATAGACCCGGTTCACGTTTTGCACCTTTAACTATAAGACAAGCAGCATGTAACATCGAGTTCTACTCGCTTAGAGCAGGAGTAGATTTTGAAGAATTCGGAGTTAGGGATATGGGTGATATAGCAATTACCCCAGGTAGTATTGAGGAAAACCTTAACCGTATCACTAAAGTTGTAGAAGGATTACTAGAACTAGGGGGCAGACCTATAATTATTGGTGGTGAACACTTAATTACACATGCCATAGTTAAGGGACTACTTAGATATAAGCCATGTATATTATATTTTGATGCACATTTTGATCTAAGAAACGAGTACCTAGGATTAAAACTAAGTCATGCCTCAACTCTCAGGAGGATTACTGAATTAGTAGGAACTGACCATGTATTTGTTGTAGGTGTGAGAGCATTCACCCCAGAAGAAATAGATTTCGCTAGAAAACATAGCATACCCTACATTACACCCATACAAGTAAGAATACTTGGCATAAGAGAGACATCTAGAAGAATAAGACAATGGCTCAACAAATGTGAAACAGCCTACTTATCAATAGATATGGATGTATATGATCCTGCTTATGCACCAGGTGTAGGTAATCCTGAACCTGAGGGTTTGGATCCAGGAACGGTATTTGACATATTATCAATGGTTTTAGATAAGAGGTTCCTAGGTTTCGATGTAGTAGAAGTAACACCTAATTATGATCCAAGCGGTATAACTAGTATACTTGCTGCCAAAACAATAGTAGAGATCGCATCAAAGCTATACGTTGAACTAAGGTTGAAGAAGACTAAATAGCTTTGACTTTTTTTACAACCGGTGTACGTACCTTGTATATCACACGATAGCCACAGTGCGGACAACGTACACGTGGTGCAAGTATCATTAACTGCTGTAAATCAAATACTCTACCACATCTACCACAACGATATAAGACTCTACCCATTGACACTCCTTCCATCCCAGCTGGTAATAACTGGGAAGAACGTTTATAAGTGTTGCCAACCATTAAGGTACGAGAAAGGACTAGAAAATACTAGATAGGGCTGAAAAAGAGTATGGGAAAAGATTATTCCTCAATCTTCGGAGCCCTACCACCAGAAATATATGAGCAATTAACTAAGGAAGAACAAGTAATAAAGATAAGACTTGAGAAGAGAAAATTCGGGAAAGAGGTTACTATTATCGAAGGAGTAGACGAAAAAGAATTTGACTTGAAGAAACTAGCTTCTCAACTAAAATCTAGATTAGCCACCGGTGGAACTGCAAAGAATGGTAGGATAGAGCTACAAGGAGACCATCGTCATCGAGTAAAACAGATACTAATAGAGCTGGGGTTCCCTGAAGAAAATATACTAATAATAGAGTAAAGCTCTCGATTCTAATCAACGTTTTTCATTAAAAACAAATAATTTTTCTAATACGATGTTCAAGCATCTTATCTTTTATACTTGTAGATAAAGTGAAATAACTTATTGTGGTAGAGTTATACCTAATTCTCGTGCTAACTCCTTGTAGCGATTACGTACGGTTACCTCAGTTACACCAGCTATTTGCGCAATCTCCTTCTGGGTTCTCCTCTCATCGTTTAATAGTGCTGCTATGTATATTGCTGC
The DNA here is from genome assembly GCA_964448055.1 of uncultured Desulfurococcales archaeon. Classification (GTDB taxonomy): domain Archaea; phylum Thermoproteota; class Thermoprotei_A; order Sulfolobales; family WANQ01; genus WANQ01. The sequence goes on from CAYUVB010000017.1 coordinate 31,090, forward strand.
AGCAGCTAGTCCTGCAGGATCTTTACCTGCTGTTATACCTCTCTCACGAGCCTTACGTAATATCTCTATTGCTGTACGAATTGTTGCTCCACTTAACCCTAATAGGCTAGCAATACGTGGTACATGATCAGCTGGATCAGCTATGGGTACACGAACCCTTAACTCGCGTAGAATCAAGCGATAACAACGTGCAACTTCTTTCCTATCAGCCTTAGTGTACTGGGCTATCTCGTCAAGTGTACGTGGTATACGTAAGCGACGACAAGCAGCATATATTGCTGCAGCTACAACACTTTCAATACTCCTACCACGTACAAGTCCTTTATCAACAGCTTTACGGTAGATTATAGCTGCTTCCTCCTTAACGGTACGTGGAAGCCCTAAGAGACTAGCAATACGTTCAAGTTCATTCATAGCCTGGGCAAGGTTACGATCAATACTACTCTGGATACGAGCACGTATCTGCCATTTCCTCCAACGAAGAACCTCCAAGCGACGACGGGGCTCAAGCCTCTTACCACTAGCATCACGATCACGCCAATCAATAACCGTAGACAAACCCTTATCGTGAACCGTAGGCGTTAGAGGACCACCAACACGGCTACGACGCTCCTTCTCCTCAGGTGTGAAAGCTCTCCACTCTGGACCTTGATCAATAACACGTGCCTCAATTACTTCACCAGTCTCGGTACAGATATACTCGCCCCTTTCCGGATCAAATACTATCTTGTCTGGCGGGCATTCTTCGGATTCTATAAAAACCTCTCTTCTCTCTTTCTCTTCTTCAAATCCCATAAGACATTACACCTCTTCTCAATAACTACGGGAAACGATACCTTTAAAACCCCCACTAAAAAATGTTACGCATACACCGCTTAAAAACCTTTATGATATCACCACATTAGAACCCAGTAAAACAAAAAAACCACCCAAAATACAAGGAAACAGAGAGAACCGCCACAAAGCCGGGTCGTCTAGCGGTCAAGGATGCGGGGCTCTGGCCCGTACCCGACCGCCTGGCTCCTTCTCTCTTCTCAACCAACTATACAATCAAGTAATGTCTTAGAAGCCAAAATTACCATCTAACGTTTCTTGACAGTTTAAGACTTAGGACCTTAACACAAGGTAGACTATAAGGAATTCTCCTTAACTTTAAGAATACAAGAAACCTCTTACCCGATGACACAAAGTACTTAATCTTCAACTCCTTAGCGATGTACTTAATAAGAGCATGTAATCTCTTATTACTAGTGGTTAACCTAATTAAAGACTCACTGTAATACATGTATTCAAAGTTTCCATCAGAGTCCATTAAACCACAAAGTATACCCAATAACATGGACTTATTCAAATATTTTATATGTGAGGGCTCATCTAATATCTTAGATTTAAGACATTGTAATTCCATAACTAAATCCTTGGAGCGAACAAATAAAGTCCTCTTACGCAAAGTTGACTCTATGTTTCACCAACTTAACCATATACTTAAGAAATAACGCTATGTCATCTTCACTAAACTAAAAGGATTAATAAACCACCTCACCCTATAATCATACCTCCTTAAGTCAATAGTTATAGTACCATCACCAAGCGTAAACCCTAACAAATAACCCATAGCAAAATCCTTCACAGACACCAAGACCGTAAACACCCAACTAATCTAAAAATCATAAAGTAGTCTACAAGAAAAATAAAGATTTAAATCCTTAACAAACCTTGTCCTATACTAGGGGCCAGGCGGTCGGGTAGGGGAGAGCCCCCGTGACCGGGGTTCGAATCCCCGCCCGGCTACCACTAACCCATTAACGATAAATACCCAGCCAAAATCCAAATACCATAGGATAGGAGAAAACGGGGCCGTAGTCTAGCTTGGTAGGATGCGGGGCTTGGGCCCCCGTGGTCCGGGGTTCAAATCCCCGCGGCCCCACCAAATAAACTCACATGA